>JAHEJX010000007.1 GCA_024638645.1 Actinomycetes bacterium | reverse complement strand
AGTTCACGGCAAACTCCGAGCCAGAAATGATGAAGCGTATCTGATCAGCCGCATCGGGGAACTGAATGACAGACCTGCCGTCTTGGAGCGAAGGGCCCCAGGCTCCTGATCCGATCTCCTGTTGGAATGCGACGCCGGCCGAGTAGCCGGCCGTGTGGCAGCGAGCGCAGTAACCGTTGAACAAACCGAGGGCTCGTTCGGCATCGTCGGCGCTCAAGCCCGTCTTCGATGCGAGTTCTGAGAGGTCGACTTCCCACTTGCGCTCAGCAAGCGCCTGCTCGAGGTAGGCGATCGCAGCCGCGGTCTGCTCACGGAATAGGTCGTTGCGTTCCGCTGTGACCGACAATGTCAGCCACGATCCGTCGAGAGCGGTGAGAAACGCTTCAAGCTCCTCGAGATCTGGGATTGCGTTGCCCTCTGCGTCCTCGTTCGTGAAGGCGTCGGCGCTGTCGAATTCGATGTCGTAGCGCGGATCGCGGATGAGTTGCAGCGTGCCCGCCTGGCGGGTCGTCAGCACTCGCTGGATTCGGGTGATGTAGTCGACCAGCTCCACTTCTGCTTGCGTGGTCAGCCCGTCCCGGTCGGTGTCTGCGCCTTCTTTCCCGCAGGTCGCCCCGATCAGGTTCGCCGATTCCTGGGTACAAGTGCCGTCACTGCGCAGCAGCAGCCGAATCTCGTCGGGGAAGTCCTCGATGATCGCAAATTTGGCAACTGCCGCCTCGATGTCCTCGAGCTCTGCCCGTTTCTCGGCGACCAATGCTTCGATGGTTGCCTCTGCATTGGCGAGGCGGTTGAGGGCCGAATCCACGGTGCCGTTCACCTCGTCGAGGACTTCACCCTGGCTGATCTGAAGGCTCTCGATGTAGGCGATGACCTGTTCGACTTCTTGTTTGGTCATCGCTCCGCCGCCTTCCAGTCCGCTGGAGGGCATCGGCGTCCCATCTCGTCCGTAGACGATGAACTCGGTCACCTCGTCTTCCGAATACCGGTAGAAGACGTCGTTGAGGGAAGGCGCTGCCCACGACACTCCGATGTTGGATCGAGCCTCGATGTGTTCGGCGCCACCTCCGACAGCCGCGGGACCGTGGCAGTTGATGCACGAGAAGAATTCGAACCACTTCTCGCCCTCCTCGACGTCCTTCTCATGGATCTTCTCCGCAGCAGCCGCCTGGCGTCCTGACTCATTGGCGTAGTAGACACCCATCACTGCGGCGAGGACTGCTGCGGACACCACTGCAGACGACAGGATGCGGCTCAGCTTTGTGGTCTCGAGCTCGTCGTCTGAAATCCCCGGCTCGAGGTTGGCCGGCGTGTCTTCGAGCTTGCGGGTGCGCCGACTGTTGAGCCACAGGTATGCCATCCACACCATGAGGGCCGCGACGGCAATGAGCAGGACTATCGAGCCAAACCCGACGTTTGACGGTGAGGCCGGTTCGCCCGCTTCCACTGCGAGCGTTATCCCATCCGATGTGAGGTGGAGCAGGTTCACGATCACTCAATCACACGCAGAACGGGCCCTGCGGGTAGGCAGCTGTCTTGTTAGTGGTACGTGCGGTCTGGAATACCTCTCCCGTCAGGACAACCAGTTCGCCTGTTTCATCGAGCTCGACGGCGAAACGGTCCATGTTGCGAGGCGCCGGTCCCGCCTCGTACTCACCGTGCAGGTTGTACTTCGAACCATGGCACGGGCATTCGAAACCTTGCGAGGAAACACAACTGGGGACCCGACACCCGAGGTGGACGCAACGCTGCCACAAAGCCATCAAACCCGTCCCGCTGCCGTCGCTGGCAACGACCGGGAGACCTTCAAAGGAGCTTCCGGCCTGGGAAGATTCGTCGAAGGGGACGACCCAGGACTGGGCGGCCGCCACGAACAGAGGAACTGAAGTTCCGTCCGGCTGCTCGATCTGCGACTTGAGGTCGGAGAATTTGCCAATGGCGATCGGCGTACCGAAGCCGGATCCCAGCTTCGGCCACAAGAACGCAAGACTGGCCAGGGCAAACTGACCGAGGAAGATTCCGAAGAGCGTGCCGAGGGAGCGGTTGAGGAACTTGCGCCGTGTCACGCCGTACTCGTTGGTGGAGACCTCTTTGCGCTCGAGTAGGGGATCCGAGAGGTCGGGTTCGGCTCGGGGGGGCGCCACGGTTTCTGCCTCGGTTACCTCGGCCGCGACCGCCTGCTCTTCTGCCTTGCGGCGGGCGCGGTCTTTGCGGGCCGCACGCCGGTCGAAGTCTCCGACCGAAGAGGTCGGTGCCGGGCCTCGGCGTCCAGCGATCGTGGCAACGCCGGCCACTGCCAGGAGGGCGGCAGCAATCAGGCCAATGATGAAGATCGTTGTGCCACTCATAGCGCCCGTTCCATGTGGTTGCCGTTGTCGTGATTGTCGCGCCGATTGCTGCCCATCAGAAGTCGAAAAATACTCCTTCTGACCACGGGAACGTGAAGTTGAACCCGGGTCCTCTGAAGAAAGATCCGTAAATCGTGAGTACCGCAGAAGCGAAGAAGAAGAAGCTGAAGATCATGATCGCCAGTTTGCGATCGGAGGGCCGGACTGCAGGGTTGCGATCGACGTACGGCACCACGGCGAGGCCGAGGAGCCCGAATCCGGGCAAGATCACGCCGGCGACCTGCGGGTCGAAGTATGCAAGCAATTCCTGCAGACCGAGGAAGTACCACGGCGCCTTTGACGGGTTGGGCTGCTCGTTGAAGTTGGCGAACTCGAGTAGGGGAGCGTCGACGAAAGCTGAGAACACGATGAGCGCTGCTGTGCAAACCATTAGCGCAACAAACTCGATCGCAACCAGATGAGGCCAGGTACTTACCTTGTCGTGCGGCTCCTTCTTCACCTTCTGAATTGCGCCGGCTTTGACAACGGTCAACAGTCGCTGCGTACGAACGCCCTCGGGAACTGCAGGAGCCGCTGCCGGCGCGGCGGCGGCTCCGCCGCCACCAGTTGCGGCCGCTGGAGGGGCGGCGGCGACCGAAGCTCCTTCGCCGGCGAACACTGCGGCCACTCCCGAGGCTTTGGCGCGAGCCATCGCCCCGCGGCGCAGCAACTCCTCCGGCACGCCGAACTGAGTTGACTCTGCTGCGAGGTCTCTGCCGCCGTTGGTGGCTGCCGGCGCTGCGGGCGCTGCCGGTGCCTCCGCCGCCGGCGCTGCGGCCGCGGGAGCCTCAGCGGGTGCGGCAGCCGCAGGAGTTGGTGATTCCTCGCCCTTCATCTCGGCGAGAACCTCGTCCACGGGACGACCTTCCGCCTTGGCTCTTGCCTCAGCAGACCTGCGCAGAAGGTGTTCTGGTAACTCAGCCATCAGTCAATCCTCATAGGGGACCCGAAATGCCGCCATCTTTGCGAACCCGCCAGAAATGTACCGCCATGAAGATGACGATGATGAACGGCAGGAACAGGACATGGAGAACGTACCAACGTAAGAGGGTGTCCGGGGTGATCTGAACACCGCCGACGAGAGCAAACGACACCTGGTCTCCAATCACGGGAGCGTATCTGCCCATGTTCGAACCGACGGTAACCGCCCACAGCGCCAATTGGTCCCAAGGCAGCAGATACCCGGTGAAAGACAGGAGAAGCGTCAGGAGAAGCAGAACGACGCCGACGACCCAGTTGAACTCCCGCGGCGGCTTGTAAGCGCCGTGGTAGAAGACCCGGGCCATGTGAAGGAAGACCGTCAGCACCATGGCATGGGCGCCCCACCGATGCATGTTGCGCACCAACTGGCCGAACGCGATGTTGGTCGATAGTGCCTGGATGTCCTCGAAAGCGGCAGGCGAAGTCGGCCGGTAGTAGAACATCAAGAAGATGCCCGTGATTGTCAACAGGATGAACAGGAAGAAGCTGAGGCCACCGAGGCACAGCGTGTAGGAGAGCCGGACGCCGTGACGCTTCACCTTCACCGGGTGGAGGTGATAGAGCACGTTGTTCATGATCACGTATGACCGGTTGCGTGGGCTGTCGTTGTAGCCGGCGCGGAAGGGCGAGCCGGGGCGGAAGATCGACTGCCACACCTGCGAGGTTCTGATGTGAGAGGTGGCCTCTTTGACCCGGTCGATCAGACCGGTTCTGCCGTCTCCGTTAGCCAATTGTTACTTCCCTGTTCGTTCTCGTCCGTCTTGTCGACGGCTTTCTACCAGCGTGGGCCGCTACCAGCGAGCCCCATATAGATAGCCGTTCTTGAAATCCCTCTGCCCGGTGTCGACCTCCCAGGGCGCGTCTGCCATTTCCTGAGCCTGTTCCGCCAGCGATCCAGCGAACTTACCGAGCGTAATGACGTTGGTCGGGCACCGGTCAACACACAGCGCGCAGCGAGTGCACTCGTCCTCGTCGACCAGGAAGAAGCCTTGGTTCTCTTCCTTCTCCCCTGGGTTGGAGACGTTGACACCCTCGGAGATCGCATCGATGGAGAGGTAGTGGATGCATTTCCAGGGGCAAATGTCGACGCAACCTTCACAGAGGATGCACTCCGATTGGTCGATGTGGAGAAACTGCTTCGGCTTGACCGCGGCCGTGAGATATGAGCCGTCGACCGCGGCGAGCTGGTAGTCGTCGCGTATCGGCGGTGTTTCGAACCAGACATCCTTTTCTGCCATCTAGCGCTCGACCTTGCTGACGGGGCGGCCGTACTTGGACACCTCAGGAGGCGGGCCTTCCTCAGCCAGCTTCTTCTGATGGTCCTGCCACTTCAACATGAAGATCACAATTGCGGCAGTCACAGTGCCGATGTAGCCCTGCCCAATGATGTCCTTGATGGCTGCTGCCGAAAGCGAAACGTCGTTGCCAAAGACCAGCCATTTAGGAATCGTGATCCACTGCTTCAACCCACTCCAGTCGAGGGTGGACTGGGTGAGGGTCAGGAACTCGTTGGGAATGACTCCAAACAGAACCATCATCAGCGCCGTGAATAGGAAGGCGCCGATCGTTGCCCTTGCCCACGTCATCTCGCGCTTGTAGAGGAACGCAAGCGTCATGCCCCCCATGGCGATGAGTACCCCGGTCAGGGATACGGTCTGGGCGATTATGTTCGGAATCCATCCGCGGGGGACAGCCGGGTAGAGCTCGACACCGAAGCTGTTCACCTTGGGCAACCCGATCAAGTGGACGGCGAAAGCGGCCGCCAGCGAGAGCGCGGTGCCGCCAATCATCAGAAGAACGCCGACACGCAGGTAGCGCTTGTGTGCTGCGGTCTGACTCATGTAGTGGTTTGTCCCAGTCCGGTCGCCAGTGGTTGCGCATTCTACGCACAGCTTCCCGCGACAGAAATCCACTCTTGCGCAGGCTGCGTGTCCGATGAATTTCGAGCCGGGATTCTCGCAGCTAGGCTTGCCGACGCCGCCCGGGAGCGGCATGAATTACGCCGTTATTGGGAGGGTCCCGCAGTGACCTCGGACACCGAGGCCATCGCCGAAGAAGAGCTGGCAGAGGCTCACGTCGGAGACGATCTAGCTCCGAACCACTCGGCATCAAAGACGGCCTCCCTATATATGAGGGTCTCCGCCGTATTCCTGGTTTTCGGCCTGTTGGATGCACTGCTGGTCGCCGTCAAGAGGGTGCAGCCAGACTTCCTCGACGGCATCGCTGCGCTTTCTTACGGTCGCCTCGTGCCGGCGATGACCACTCTTCTCCTCTACGGGTGGCTGACTATTGGCCTCCTCGGCGCCCTCATATACGTGACCGCCCGCGTTTCAGGCAGCGACTCGTCCGACGCCAATCTGTTGCGCGGCGCACTCGGTCTTCTGGCAGTGGCCTATCTGGGTGGAGCCCTTGCTGTGTTGCTCGGATTCACCGAGGGCCGTCGCTACCTCGAATCTCCGCTGGCGCTGGATCTCGTTGCGCTTGCCGGGATCGTCGTTGTAGCTCGCAGCATCGTCGGCAAAGCCCGCAACGCTCCAAACGCTTCCCCGGTCCTCTGGTACGCGGTGGCGGCAGTCACCTCTCTGCCGCTCGCTCACATCGTCGGTAACTGGCCCGGGGTCGGCGGCTTCACCGGTCAGCTACAGACTTCGTTCTACCGGTCCAGCTTCATTGGGCTGTGGCTCGCCCCTGCGTCGATTGCGCTCGTCTACTACGTGGCGGCTCGGCTCGCCGGTCGCCCGCAGTTCGAGGGAACGCGGCTGTCGGTACTGGGTATCTGGTCACTCGGTCTGACCTGGGCGATGACTGGTCCCGCCGAGCTGACATTCGGCGCCGCCGGCGACTGGCTCGAAACTATCGGAGTCATCTTCTCGATTGTCCTATTCCTGCCGCTCGTCGTGATTGCCACCGATCTCACCCACGGCATGCGGGGAGCCTGGGACAACGTCGCCGACCGCACTTCTCTTCGTTATCTCATGTCAGGTCTCGCCCTTTTGGGCGTTTTTGCGCTGTTCAATCTCGTCCAGGCTTTGCGGGCATCGAGCGCCGTCGTTGGCTTCACCGATTGGGTGGCGGCTATCGAGGTCATCGTTCTGTTGGGCCCATTCACTTTTGTGCTGATCGCCTACGGGCGCCTCGCCTCCTCGGAACTATTTGGCGGAGCCGCGGGCCGGGGTCTGGTCGGTTACCGGATTGGTCTAACCGGATTGATAGTGACGATTGGCGCCATGGCGGTGGCAGGTTTGCAGACCGGCTTCACCTGGGCGGGCGCCGCCAACTCAGCGGAGTTCGACAACTTCGGTCCCGGGTGGATCTCGACGACGCGCCCGCTGGAGGGCAACTATGTCGTTCAGTTGATCGGGTTCGCCGTGCTCGCAGCCGCCACCGTGTACGGAGTGCTTGCGGCAATGGGACGCGGCTCCGATGACATGAGCCCAGAGCGGCTGCCCGCCGCCGACACAGCGGATGACCTGGTGTTGGCTGTGGTTCCCTCCGTGGCCAAAGTGCGCCGTTACGCCGCCGGCTTCTTCGCCCTCGCTGCTCTGATGGTTTTCATCCTGCCGGCTCTCGAGACGGAAGACCCAACTCTCATCGCAGAAGGGCTCCGTACCTTCGAACCCGGTGAAGTCGAGGCGACCGGCCGGGCCATATACATTCAAGAGGGTTGTACCTATTGCCACACCCAGCAGGTACGGCCGATCATCACCGATGTTGGTCTCGGGCCGGTTAGTGCGCTCGGCGACTATGCCAACGAAACCCCTGTGCTGATCGGAGTCCAGCGCTATGGGCCCGATCTGATGCACATCGCGCTGCGTGTCGACAGCGACAGCCTCAGCACTGCTCTCTCCAGTCACTCGCCGAGTTACGACTACCTCAGTCAGGATGACCTTGCCGCATTGTCCGCCTATCTGAATCCGGAGGAATAGTGGAGCAGTTCCTCGAACAGCTCGAAGCTTCGCTCGGTGTGCCGGCTGCGCTCATCGAACGAGCTGCATCTGCGCGAGCCGCGGCCAGCGGTGCCAGCACCGAGAACATTGTGCGGGCATGGGCCGGAGCCGGCGAAGCCCCCGCGACGGCGGCACCCGCTGTGGAGGCGCCGCCTGCCGCGCCTGCGGCTGCGCCGGAGCCTGCTCCGGCGGCCGACGAGCCGACAGGGCCTGCGGTTGAAGTACTCGAGGCTACCGCGCCGCTCCCCGAGCCGGAAGAAGCAGTCGATGAAGAACCTGAGGCAACGGGCGTTTTGGCCGGATTCCCCGGTTGGCTGGCCGCGGCGCTGCTGGCCGTGCCAATCCTGGCTCTCTCCTATGTGCTCATCGCCCCGAACGGCCCAGGGTGCGGATCATCCGGTCAGCTCGCTATTGATGCCGAGACGGGCCTAGCCGAGAACTGTGACGGCACGGAATACGGCGTGAGTGTTATCAGCTTCTTCAGCATCGGAGAAGAGATCTACAACGGCTCCGGCCGCTGCGCCGGTTGCCACGGTGAGGCCGGCGGTGGCGGGACCGGCCCTGCAATGGACGGTGGAGCAGTGCTCGTCACATTCCCATCTGATCAATGTTCAGAACACATTCGCTGGATCGAGCTCGGCTCGGACAGCTGGCCTGATGCCACCTACGGTGCAAACGCGACGCCGGTGGGCTCGTCGGGTGCTGCCATGCCGGGCTTTGCGGACTCGTTGACTCCCGAAGACCTCGCGGCCGTCGTGATCTATGAACGTGTGGCATTTGGTGGTGAAGCCCTCGCCGACGCCGAGATGGCATGTGGAGCTGATGAGCTCGAGATCGCAAGCGGGGAATAGCAACTTTCTTTACATCCGCTAAAGGTCACTTCGACATACCATTGATCCATGGGATCTGCGCGCCGCCTCTCTGTTCTTCTCGCGACCGCCGCATTGCTACTTGCCGCGTGCTCGAACAGCGCATTCGAGTCATCGGTACGACCGGTCACCATTCCCGAACGGACGCCCCGCGCGGCCGCCACGACCTCCACGACAACCGAAGTGCCCGCAGCGACCGCGCGAGTGATTTCCCTGCCTGAGCTGAGCGTGTGGGCGTTTCCCGGCCCAAATCACTACGAGGGCGATGTGCTCACCTTCCAGGTTCCGGTAGGCGGCTTCGGCAAGTACTCCCTGGTCGAAGCCACGATCACCGTCGACGGTACAGAGCTTGCCACCGAAGGGTTGCTTGCCGGTGACCCGCTGCTCGGCGATGTCGTTGTCTTCCCCGACGGCTTCGACACATCCGGTGCGGTTGGCGGGCATTGGGTGCGGGTCACGGCGGAGTTGACTCCTGAGCTTTCGATTGATGTCACGCAGCGGTTCGTGGTGACGCCCGCCAGCGGGCGTCCCCATCAGGAACTCGACACCGGTTGGACCGTCGAGCGCACCGAATGCTGCAACGTCACATACCTAGAGAAGAGCGCGGCCGCACGGGACATAGAGGGCCTTGTGGCCATCATCGACGAATCCGCGGATGCGGTGGAGGCTCACTTCGGCCTCGAGCTGCCGCAGGTGGATTTCGTGCTCATCGACAAGCTGTGGGGCAACGGCGGCTACGCCGGGCGAGAAGTCGTCGTCTCTTACCTCGACCGCGACTTCAGCCCCGGGCGGCAGAAGACATTCCGCCAAACCGTGCTCCATGAATTGGCACACGCCGTCACAGATCAGATCGAGGTTGGTGTCCCCTGGCCGCTCATCGAAGGTGTTGCCGTGCAATTCACAGGCGGCCACTTCAAGCCGGAGCCGCTCGGCTCTCGCGCCCGCGCCCTCGCCGACGCAGGAAAACTGCCTGCGCTCGACTTCCTTTTCGACAACTTCTCCGACATGCAGCACGAGACCCGCTACGCCGCGGTCGGGGCCTTCACCGAGTTCCTCGTGTCCGAGTACGGCCTGGATCAGTTGATCGACCTGTACGGCGCAAAGGCCGGTGGCGCAGGCAGCGGTTGGCTTGACAGAGCCGCGGCGCGGATTCTGGGAGACGATCTCGCGACGCTCCAGGCCGGATTCGATCGGTGGGTGGCGTCGTTCTCTCCTTTGACGCAAGCGCTCGATGTCGAGCTGACAGTTGCGCTACAAGAAGCGCGACGCAGTTTCCAGGCGGCGTTCAACCCGTATCCGAATTACTTCATCTATCCGTCCGTCACCGCAACTGGCCAGGCGGCGCTTGCTATGCGGGACGCCTCGACCCCCGGGCTCGTAGCCGTCGAGGCGCTGATTGCATACGCGCAGGACTTGATCATCGCCGGCGACCTAGACGCGGCCGCCTCGGTAGTGACTGAGATCGAGCGCATCGTTGCCGAGGGCACCATCGGGCCGGGGTTGAGTGGGGAGTTCCTGGCAATAGCCGAGGCGATTGACGCAGAAGGTCTCGAACTCGTCGAGTACGTACCGGGTAATGCCGCTCCGACTGCCGTCGCTACGGGCGATGCTCCTGATTTGTCGCTGGTCGAGCTCGTATCCCAAGAAGGGCAGTGGGTCGTTGTCGCAGTGAGGCCGGCTCCCGACTCAGCGGGCGCGTTGGGCCAGTAGCCGGCTCCTGTAGCGTCCGGTGATGAGTCGGAGCCCGTGGCCAGCAGTCGTCGCCGTCGGATTGCTGCTCATGGTGAGCTTCGGCTCGATCCTCTACGGATTCTCGATTTACGTAACCGACGGATCGGCGGGCGCCGATTTTTCGAGCTCGATGCTTTCATTCGCATATACCGGGTCCGTCGTTGTCAGCGGGATGGCTGCAGCACCGCTGGGAAGATGGATGGACCGGCACGGGACACGCCGCGTTGCGGTTGCCGGCGGCCTGGTGACGATGACCGGGATGCTGGCGTTCTCGGTTGCCGGATCTCCGGTCGCGCTCCTTGCCGCCTGGTGGCTGCTCATTGGACCAGGGACCGCGATGACCTACTACGAGCCTGCCTTCGTCGTGATCAACCAGACCGTAGATCGGGCGATTCGGCCGAGGGCGCTCGGCGTGGTGACGGTCATTGGTGGGTTCGCCGGCGCGATCTTCATTCCGCTCGTCGAGGTCATGAATTCAAACCTCGGATGGCGTCCGACTGTGCGCATTCTCGGGTTGGCCATCGCCGTACTCGGCATCGTCGGTTCTCGCCTCATCCCCGCTCGGGATCGCGACGCAGCCCGCTCCGCACGACATGCGGCTGTTCCCATCGGCGATCTGATGCGGGATCGGCGCTTCATGCTGCTCACCGCGGGAATGGTTCTGCTTTCTGTCGCCTTTGGCGGCCTGCTGGCTCACCGCGTCGATCGATTCAGTGAGGCGGGCTTCGACATAGAGACGGTTGCACTTCTCGCAGGGGCGGCTTCGCTGATCAGCCTTCCCGGGAGATTCTTTGGCCCGCTATTCGGCGGAAGAGGTGATGCCGGCCGTGTACTCGGGTGGTTCAGCGTCGTTCTCGTCGTGGCGACGGCGCTCACCATTCCCGGCGAGCCGCGTTGGTTCATGCCTACACACTTCGTCGTATACGGGCTCGCCTTCGGTGCGATCCTGCCCCTTCGAGCGCTGACAATGGACCAGTGGTACGGGAGGAGTCAGTACGGGCGTCGTATGGGCGTTCAGCAGACAGCCACCCTCGTGATCGGTGGTCTTGGTCCGCTCCTGGTAGGCGTGTTGCGAGACTTGACTGGTGAGTGGGAGATGCCCATGAGCGTCATGACGCTCTTTGCCTTGGCCGGAATGGCCGGAATTGTGCTGGCGCAGCGCTCCGACATCCGGACCGGGTCAACGTCTTAACTGGAAGTTCTGGTAGCGCGAAGAAGCGACGACCCTGGGAGGGCCGCCGCTTCCGCACTGTTCCTCAGATCGCGTCTGCTCCGACCTCCCCCGTCCTTATGCGCATCATGCGGTCTATCGAGGCCGACCAGATCTTTCCGTCACCGATCTCGCCGGATACGGCGGCATCGCGGATCAGGTCCATGACTTTGTCAACGTTGTCGAAACTGGTGAGCACCTCGATCTTCATCTTGGGGACGAAGTCCACGACGTATTCGGCGCCGCGATAAGTCTCCGTGTGTCCACCTTGGCGCCCAAATCCCTGGACGTCGCTTACCGTCATGCCGGTCACGCCGGCACTTTGGAGGGCGTCCTTCACGCTCTCCAGTCTGTGGGGTTTGATGATTGCGGTTACGAGATTCAGCATTGGCTACCTTTCGCTCAGACCGGCACCTTGGCCGGGGGGGCGCCGCCGACTCCAGCACCGACAGCTGCACCTTCCGTCGCCCGCGGGTCGTGTCCGTAGCCGGGCGAGCCGTGCTCGAGGACGTCGAGCCCGGCAAGCTCCTCCTCCTCGCTGACGCGAAGGCCGATGAACTTCTTGATGCCGTAGAACAGTGCACCTGCGGCGGCAACAACGAACACGAAATGGACCACCACAAACAGGAGCTGCGTGCCGAGTTGGTCGAACCCGCCCCCGTAGAAGAGGCCCGCGTCCTCCCGGCCGAGGAAAGCGTCGTCGTACCTGGCGAAGAACGCAATCGACAGAGTTCCCCAGGTGCCGACCACTCCATGCACCGAAATGGCGCCCACCGGGTCGTCGATCTTGAGACGATCGAAGAATCGCACCGAGTACACAACGATCAGACCACCGATGGCGCCGATCAGAACGGCTGCCCAGGTCTCGACGGCGCCGACGGGAGCCGTGATCGCAACCAGACCCGCCAGTAGGCCGTTCGCAGCAATCGACACGTCGGGCTTTCCGTCCATGCGCCAGTTGATGGCCATTGCGGTCACGGCGCCTGCGGCAGCTGCCAGCAGCGTCTTGAGAGCAATGGGCACGACGAATTCGTCGGCAGCCAGCTCGGAGCCGGGGTTGAAACCAAACCACCCGATGAACAGGATCAAAGCGCCGAGCACCACGAACGGAATCGAGTGACCGGGGATCGCTCGCGGCTTGCCCGTTTTGGTATAGCGCCCGATCCGGGGGCCGAGGATGATCGCACCCATCATTGCGGCCCAACCACCTGTGGCGTGGACGATTGTGGAACCGGCGAAGTCCGAGAACGGGGTGCTGAGTTGAGCCAGCCAACCGCCACCCCAGGTCCATCGCAGAACGATCGGGTAGATGAGGGCGGTCAGGAAGAAGCTGTACACGAAGTAGCTCTTGAACTTCGTGCGCTCCGCCATGGCACCCGAAACGATCGTGGCGGCGGTCGCGGCGAATGCGGCTTGGAAGAAAAAGAAGGTTGAAGGCAGCAAACCTTCGCCCGCAGTTTCTTCGACGCCCGCGATGCCGAGGTCGAATCCGAACCAACCTCCGAGCAGCTCGCCACCCCCGAACGCGATGCCGTAGCCGACAAGCGCGAACGCCAGGACGCCGGCCGACATGTCCATGAGGTTCTTCATCATGATGTTCGATACGTTCTTGGCCCTCGTTAGGCCCGCTTCGACCAGCGCAAAGCCGGCCTGCATGAAGAACACGAGAACTCCTGCGATGAATATCCACAGGTTGTCGAGAACGAACTGCGACGCCGCAGCCCCTTCTTGTGCCAGCGCAGGGCTCGCCGTAGCGACCAGGAACCCGGCCGCCATGGCTCCCGCCACGATCACTCTCCGTTTCACTTCCTACTCCTTCGCAATGGATAGACGGAGAAGGTAAGGGCCGGGTATTTCCGGCTTGTACAGCGATCGTTACGACTCGACTGCGCTTGTCTGACAGCTATCTGACTCCGCGCATGGGGGCGAATTATCCGGCGTCATCGGCACGCTCGAGTATGAAGCCACGAGCTCGCACCGTCCGAATCGATAGTCCTACGTCGGCGACCCGCCGGCGTAGCCGAGTCATATGGACATCCACCGTGTTGCGTTCCGGGATGGCGTCTCCCCATCCTGCAGCGACCAGGCGGCGACGGCTGATGACCCTGTCCATGTGGGCTATGAGCTCGCGGGCCAACCTGGCCTGCAGATCGGAAAGCGCCACGGTCTTCCGCTCGAAGATCAGCAGGCCGGCCCCGTCGACAACTGGCACGACCGGGTGGTGCTCAGTCAGCCGCGCGTGGAGATCGCGCACCCTGGCTCTGACGTCGCTGTCAGAGGCAGGGAGTCGAATCCAATCCTCGAGGAGGTCGGTCGAACGCGGAGGTTCTGCCTCCGTCGCGACCAGCAGCAGGCGCGGGCGTTGTCGATCGGCCAGTCGGCCCCTCCGTTCTCTCTGCGCGGGCCAATGAATCAACTCGACGTCCATTCGGCGAAGCTACGGCACCACTGTGACGCCCAGGTTTCGGCCGAGTTAATTCATTCCACCCGGCCGGCCATTGCGCAGTGGCACATCCGACGATTCCATGTGGGCGACCCGGCGCTCTAACCTTTCGCCGGCAATGACACATCAACCCCAAGTTCTCGTTGTCGGCGGCGGTCCCGGCGGAGCTGCCGCCGGCTACTGGTTGGCTCGCGCAGGCGTGTCGGTGATGGTGGTCGAGAAGAAGAAGTACCCCCGCGACAAGACCTGTGGCGACGGGCTCACCCCACGTGCGATTCATCAGCTGTTGGACATGGGCTTCGAATTCGACATTCCACAGCTCCACCGCATCAACGGGCTCCGGGCCTATGCAGGCGACATGAAGATCGAGATTCCGTGGCCCCAGCACACGATCTACCCAAACTGGGGAGCCGTCATCCGTCGCGCTGATCTCGACATGACGGTGGCCCAGATGTCTGCGAAGCAGGGGGCGGTGATTCGAGACGGCACCGAAGCAATTGCCATCGTCGACGATGGCGAGCTCAAAGGTGCTGAGCTTCGCGTCAAACAGGAGGACGGTTCGGTCGAGACCGAGATCGTCAGGCCCGACATCGTGGTCATCGCAGACGGCTCGCTGTCCCGCTTCGGGCGCGAGCTCGGAACTTATCGGCGTCGCGACTACCCATACGGCATGGCGGTGCGCGGCTACTACGAGTCGCCCAACTCGCACGACGACATGCTCGAGAGCCAGCTTCACATCCTCGACAAGGAGGGTCGCGCCATGCCGGGCTACGGCTGGATCTTCCCGCTCGGCGACGGCTCTATCAACATCGGTGCGGGCGTGCTCTCCACATTCAAGGGTTGGAAGGACGTCAACACATCTCGCATTCTCGAGTCGTACATCTCTCGTCTGCCCGACTACTGGCAGGTCACCACTGAGTCCCAACTCACCCGACCCGTCGGCGGCAAACTGCCCATGGCCTTTTCCGTCGGCCCCAAAGTCGGCCGCAACTGGATCGCGATCGGCGATGCGTCTGGAGCAGTCAACCCCTTCAACGGCGAAGGCATCGACTACGCGTACGAAACGGGGCGCATGGCGGCTGGCTTCATCACCGAAGCTCTCGCGACGGGGGACATGGGTCGGCTCCGGCGCTACGAAGATGCTCTCGAGGACGAGTACGGCGACTACCACCGGGTGGCTCGAGCGTTTGTCATCGCCGTGGGGAATCCATCGGTCATGAAGACGCTGACGTCTGTCGGAATTCGTTCTAGGCCACTAATGGAGTGGGTTCTCAAGGTCATGGCGAACCTCCTCGAGCCTGAGGAGTACGGCATGGCCGAGAGGGTCTATCACGCCATCGAGAAGATCGTGAAGGTGGGGCCCGAACCCGCGATCAATCGGTAGCGCCGCGGCGTCTATCGCCCTGGGTGGGTTCAGAAGGGATCGCCTCGGTCGGCAGATTAGGCGGAGCGCCTATCGATTTTGCCGCGCCGTTCGCTCAGGCGGCGGTCCTCGCCGCTGCGCCTCTCGATCTCCACACGGACCTCGTGCTTGCGCCGGTCATCCTGGCGGCGATCCTCGCCGGAACGGCGTTGAACCTGGCGTCTATCAATCCCTGCTGAACCGTCGTCGTGGTCACTCATGTTCGTAGTATCGGCATCTAACGGTGGCAATCTGGAGTCGCCCGGTTCGTTAACACAGCGGGCGACGATCTAGCTCAGATGAAACGTCTCGATCGTCTGCCACGAATTGGGTTCCATGCTGCCGACCATCAGGTCCACGGCGTCTGCCCTGCTATGGATCGGGAGCTCGCTACGAACCCGCGCCCGGATAGCGTCGAACGAGGCGCCTTTGCCGGTGTGAGCGATAGTCAGATGAGGTATTACTTCCTCGTGGATGCCTCCGTACGGCTGATGTTCGGGCCACGTTGCCACCAGAGCCTCAGTGAGCGCAGAGAAGCGATCCGCCGGCTTAGGTGTGATCATCAACACTTCGGTACCGAATTGGTCGACTCTCTCCAGCGTGAAGTCGAACGCCGTGAACTCCCCGAGGACGTTGCCGGTGGCTGCGAGCACGTCGCCGTCGATCGCAGCGGGCGGCACGAACGGGTAGAGAACAGTTATGTGAGCCGGCACGCCCCAGGCGGCGGCGGGGTCGTACAACTCTCGCAAGTGGCGAACAGCAGGTTCGGCCGCAACTACCGGCACGACGAGTGCGCTCTCCATCGGGCTGTCCGTTTCGCCCATGAGATCACCGTAGCGATCTACTTCCCGCGTGCGCACGCACCCGAACCCCCTCGCCTGTTGACCGTGCCCAGTGGGCACCTTCCACAGCAGTCCGACTCACGCTGCGTCGCATGCACCTTGCGCAGTCGCCATGACGTCTGCGGATATCGCAGCTCGCGCCCTCCGAGCCTCCGCAACGTTCGGTGCGCTCGCCTGATCCCGGTACCGGGTGGATCCAACCGAAACCGGGCGCAGCTCGTTCGGTACGGGCCCGTCGCCTGCGCTCTACTCTCCACACACAGGCAACAATCCGGCACACTCAGGTCATGACCGTCCACATCCGCACCCTCAATGCCGGCGAGTGGCGGGCCTGGCGCGACCTGCGACTGCGCGCTCTCGCCGACAGTCCGGATGCCTTTCGTCCAATGCTCGATGAGGAACAGGCGCACTCCGACGAGTTTTGGGAAGACATTGTTGGGTCAACCGCCGATCATCCTCGTGGGAATCTGTGGATTGCAGAGCTAGACGGGCGCGGTGTTGCAATGGCGTTCTCGAGCATCGATGAGGAGTACACAACGGTTTATGCGGGCGCAATGTGGGTCGCTCCCGAGGTGAGACGCACAGGTATCGGTGGCGCCCTGTTAGGTGCGGTGGTCGAGTGGGGGAGCGAATCCGCTACCGAGCGCGCCGAACTGTGGGTTACCGAAGCGAATACTGCAGCCGTTCGCTTCTACGAATCCCATGGCTTCACGGCCACTGATGACATCGAGGCCCTCCGCGAAGGGTCCGATCTGGTGGTCAGAAAGCTGGCGCGCCCACTCCTTCGCGGCCGCTAGTGCGCTGGTGAGCCGAGCCGATGGCAGACACGACCGCGTCTTGCCTGTGAGCCAGCTCTAGCCCGCACGGCCGGCCCGTATGCTTGCTCCCCAGCAGCCATCCCGATTGATTTCCCGATAGGCCCTGCGTTTTCTAGTCTCTGATTGTGAAGGGAGTCACATGACGCTTGCCGATTATCTGCCGATCGGCCTCATGCTCATTCTTGGTGTTGGTTTCGCCGTGGTCGCCATGTACGCGTCGTGGCGAATCGCTCCCAAGAACCCGACTCCCGAGAAGCTGGCCCCTTATGAGAGCGGCATCGTTCCGCTCCAGGAGCCGGCGACCAGGTTCCCAGTCAAGTTCTACATCGTGGCCATGCTGTTCGTGATCTTCGACGTCGAGTTGATCTTCTTGTTTGCGTGGGCAGTCCGCTTCGAAGACTTCGGGTGGGGAGGCGTAGCCGCTATGGCGATATTCGTGGCGCTACTCGTCGAGACCCTGATATACGCGTGGAAGCGCGGCGCCCTCGATTGGAACGTTGCCCGCCGGGGTCGCTATCGCCACATCGTTGCCGAAGACGTGCCCTCGGGCGTAGAGGAAGCCGCTTGATGGCAGGCGAAGTTTCACCTCCGGGCGTGTTGCTGACGACACTCGAAAAGGGTGTCAATTGGGCCCGCACCCGCTCTATGTGGGGCGCAGTATTCGGTCTTGCCTGTTGCGCCATCGAGATGATGGCCACGGGAGCAGCCCACAACGACCTTGGCCGCTTCGGCATGGAGGTATTTCGCGCTTCCCCCCGCCAAGCCGACCTCATGATCGTTGCCGGCAGGGTGTCGCAGAAGATGGCTCCCGTGCTGCGCCAGGTCTACGACCAAATGAGTGAGCCCAAGTGGGTCATCTCCATGGGAGCCTGCGCCTCGACGGGTGGCATGTTCAACAACTATGCACTTGTTCAGGGCGTCGACCAGGTGGTTCCGGTCGACATCTATGTGCCGGGCTGTCCGCCCGGGCCGCAGTCGCTGATGCACGGCATCCTCACGCTGCATGAAAAGGTCATGGACGGCGAGATCCGCCGCCCGGTCATCCATGGTGTGGGCTAAATGGCAGACGAAGAGCTGACAGAACAAACAGCAGAAGAAGCCGTCGCCGAAGAGGCTTCAGCCGCGCCGGAGCGGGAGCTCCCGGAGCAGGCGGTCCTCGCGGCGATCGTCGAGCCACACGAGTCGGCAACTTGGCAGATCGCAGACGACGAGTGGGTCGTCATGGTGTCTGCCGGGGAATATCACTCGCTTGCTGCGGCAGCTCTTGTGAATGGCTTCGCGACCTTCATCGACCTATGTGGTGTCGACTACTTCCGAGCTCGTCCTCGATTCGAAGTGGTCCTGACACTGCTCAACTACGACGATCCGATGCGGCTGCGCGTGAGAGTCGGAGTTGACGGCGACGAACCCGTGGTGCCCTCGGTCACCGACGTATACCCGGGCGCCAACTTCTACGAGCGTGAGACATACGACCTCTTTGGGATTGACTTCTCGGGCCACCCCGACCTCACCCGCATCCTCATGCCGGATGACTGGGAGGGGTACCCGCTACGCAAGGACTACGCCGTCGGTTCGGTACCGATCCAGTTCAAAGATGCTCACAAGGTGCAGTGATGAGCGACAAGGACACAACAGAAGAACAGCAAGATGCTGCAGTGGCTGTGGAAGAGACACCCGCGGTCGATGCCCCAATGGAGCGTGGCGAAGCTGGCAGGCGTCGCCTTCACGAGATGTGGGTAGCGGGGACGGAGGAGCGCGCCGACGTCAGGCACTTCACGGACGAAGGCGCCCAGGAGCTGCTCGGCGACGAGGGACCGGATGTCCTCGCCATTCAGCGCGGCACCGTGGTCGAAGACGACTACGAGTTCGACGATTCAGTCGACGCCGAGGAGCGTCAGATCATCAACATGGGTCCGCAGCATCCGTCGACTCACGGCGTCCTGCGGCTCCAGATCGAGCTCGAGGGTGAGACGGTCCGCCGGGTCAAGCCGATCATCGGCTATCTCCATACCGGAATGGAGAAGACGGGTGAAACCCTCACCTGGCTCCAGGGCCCGACCAATGTGACCCGCATGGACTATCTGTCGCCTTTCCACAACGAGCTGGCATTCTCGCTGGCCGTAGAGAAGCTTCTCGGAGTTGACATTCCCGAGCGCGGCCAGGTCATCCGGATCCTCATGACTGAGCTCAACCGAGTTTCGAGCCACCTCTTATGGATCGCCACGCAGGGCATGGACATCGGCGCCATCTCGATGATGATCTACGGCTGGCGTGAACGGGAGCTGGTTCTCGACTTCTTCGAGAAGGTCACCGGTCTGCGGATGAACCACAATTACATCCGACCCGGCGGAGTCGCAGCCGACCTTCCCGACGGCTGGGAAGACGACATCGAGATGCTGCTGCGGAAGGTGCCGGAAGGAGTCGCCGAGTATCGCGAGATACTCGACGAGAACCCCATCTTTCTCGATCGCACGTATGGGGTTGGCGTCATCACTCCTGCAGAATGCCGTGCCTACGGTGTGACCGGTCCCGCTGCGCGCGCTTCAGGCATCGACTTCGACCTGCGCAAAGCTTTTCCGTATAGCGGCATCGACAAGTATGAGTTCGAGGTTCCGCTCGGCAAACATGGTGACGTTCTCGACCGCTATCACGTCCGTATCGCCGAGATCGACCAGTCGCTCGGCATCGTGCGCCAGATACTCGAGACGATGCCGGCCGGCGACTACCGCACGGCAGATCGCAAAGTCACGCCGCCTCCGCGCAAACGCATCGACGAATCGATGGAAGCTCTGATCCACCATTTCAAAATCTTCACCTCGGGCTTCCAAGTGCCTGCGGGTGAGGCCTGGCAATCGGTTGAATCGCCCCGCGGCGAGCTCGGCGTCTACGTCGTGTCGGCTGGTGGAGCCCGCCCGTGGCGTGTCCACGTTCGCGGGCCTTCATTCGCCCACGTGCAGGCTCTGCCGGTTGCGATGACGGACTCCCTCATCGCAGATGCCGTGGCGACGCTCGCCAGCCTGGATCCGGTTCTGGGAGACGTCGATCGATGACATTGGCCGCCGTAATCCCAGACTGGACTTCACCCAACCAGGAGCGGGCCCGCAAGCTGCTCGATGCGTACCCCGAGAGGCGCTCGGCCGTCATGCCGCTGCTCTATCTCGCTCAGCTCGAACATGGTCATCTCACCGACTCCGGCATGACGCAAGTTGCCGAGCTCACTGGGCTGACGCCTGCCCAGGTGCAGGCGGTCGCCAGCTTCTACACGATGTACAAGCGAGACCACGTCGGGAAATACCTGATCTCGGTATGCACCTCGATTTCTTGCTTCTTGATGGGATCCGACGAGGTCCTGACCGCCGTCGAGGAAGAGTCTGACGCCCTCGACGGCACAACGAGCGCAGACGGCACCTTCAGCGTCGAGCACGTCGAGTGCATCGGGGCTTGCGGTGGGGCCCCGGCGGTGCAGGTGAACTACGAGCTCATCGAAGGAGTCACTCCGGAGAAGGGCAAGGCCCTCTGCCAGTGGCTGCGTGATGCAGCTCCCGAGGTGGTCCTCACCGACGAGATGCAGGAACTCTTTGGTGGTGTCCGCTCTTTTGACTGGGGCAGCAAAGAAGCTGAAGGGGCAGTGGCGCCTGTTCCTGCTTTTGGCCCATATGGATCGGCGAAGAGGGAAGGCCGCTCATGAGCTTTCCGCTGATCCTCACCCAGCGAATGATCGACCATCCCGCCGACTCCCACCTCATTGATGTGTACGAAGGCGCAGGCGGCTACGACGTCATGCGCAAGGTCCTCAGCGGCATGACTCCGGAGCAGGTCGTTGCCGAAGTCAAGAGTGCCAACATCCAGGGAAGAGGCGGGGCTGCTTTTCCGGCCGGCATCAAGTGGGGATTCCTCGCGCCGGCAGAGCCGCGCTACCTGGTGGTCAATGGGGATGAGTCTGAGCCAGGCACGTTCAAGGACCGCCAGCTGCTCGAGCGCGATCCGCACCAGTTGATCGAGGGGGTGATCATCTCGTCGTTTGCGCTTGGGGTGAACCATGCATTCATCTACATCCGTGGCGAGTATCCAAAGCCGGCCAGGCGCGTGCAACAGGCGGTGGAGGCGGCGTACGCCAAAGGTCATCTCGGTCACAACATCATGGGCAGCGGCTTCGACCTAGATGTGACGGTGCATCTCGGTGGTGGCGCATATATCTGTGGCGAAGAGACGGCCTTGCTCAACTCGCTCGAGGGGCTGCGCGGCGAGCCCCGCCTGAAGCCGCCGTTTCCCGCCGTCGAAGGTCTCTATGCCAAGCCCACCATCGTGAACAATGTCGAGACGATCTCCAATATCCCGTGGATCATCGACAACGGCGGCGAAGCCTTCGCCGCGATCGGCGACGAGAACTCAGTCGGTACCCGCCTTTTCTCGCTGTCCGGCCACCTCAAGAAACCGGGCAATGTAGAAGTGCCGATGGGCCTGACCTGGCGTGAGCTGATCTACGACATCGGCGGAGGCATTCGCGATGACCGAGAGCTCAAAACGTGGGTTCCCGGTGGCGCTTCTGCTCCATGGTTCGTCCCAGAGCATCACCTCGATGTCAAAGTCACCAAGGATGACGTTGCCCACGCCGGTTCGATGCTCGGCTCCGGCGCCGTGATCGTCATGGACGAAACCACCAACGTTGTCGCAGCCGCCCATCGCATCGTGAAGTTCTTTGCGCACGAGAGCTGTGGCCAATGCACGCCGTGTCGTGAGGGGACCACATGGCTCGAAAACATCCTGTGGCGCCTCCTCAACGGCGCCGGCAGACAGAGTGACATCGAGCTCTTGCTCGACATCTGTGACAACATCAGCCCGGGCTTGGCGTGGCCCCCGAAGATGACGACGATCTGTCCGCTCGGGCCGTCGGCGGTATCTCCGATCACCTCGATCATGACTCACTTCAGGGATGAGGTGCAGGCCATGGTCGACCTGGCAGCGGAGCCGGCCAGTGCCTGAACGCCAGCCAGCTGAGATGGTCACCATCACGATCGACGGCGCGGCCGTCGAAGTGCCGGCAGGGGAGATGATCATCAAGTCCGCTGAAGACAGCGGTACTTACATTCCGCGCTTTTGTTACCACCCGCGAATGAAGCCGGTGGGCATGTGCCGGATGTGTCTTGTGGAGGTGGAAACACCGCGAGGCCGCATTCTGACCACGGCCTGCAACATGCCTGCGGCAGAAGAGATGATCGTGGACACCCAGTCCGAGGTCGTCCAGAAGGCTCAGGAAGGCATTCTCGAGTTTCTTCTCATCAATCACCCGCTCGACTGCCCTGTCTGCGACAAAGGCGGCGAGTGCCCACTGCAGGACCAGACGGTTGCCTACGGGCCGGGTGAAAGCCGCTTCGTCGAGGAAAAGCGACATTACGAAAAGCCGATTCCGTTGAGCGACTTGGTGCTGATGGATCGGGAACGCTGCATCCTGTGCGCCCGCTGCACCCGCTTCTCGGAAGAAGTATCGGGAGACCCGCTCATCGAGTTCGTCGGTCGCGGCTACAGCACGCAGGTAATCACCTTTCCCGATGAGCCTTTCGCCTCCTACTTCTCCGGCAACACGGTCGAGATTTGCCCAGTCGGCGCTCTCACCGCCAAGCCGTATCGTTTCAAGGCCAGGCCCTGGGACCTCGACGCCATTGAGTCCGTCTCCATGGTCGACTCCTCGGGAGCCTCGGTCTCCATTGAGACCAGTCAGAACGAAGTTGTCCGTATCAACGGCATCGACAACGACAAGACGAACCATGGCTGGCTTTCCGACAAAGACCGATTCATCTTCCAGGCGATCCACTCAGACGAACGGCTGATGACCCCGATGATTCGGAACGAGGCGGGAGTGCTTCATGCGGCGACGTGGGGAGAAGCTCTCGACCTCGTTGCGGACCAACTGGGCTCCGTGCGGGGAGATGAGGTGGCGTCCATCGGCGGCGCCAACAGCACCAACGAGGAAGCCTTCGCCCTCAGCAAGTTCTTGCGAACGGTGGTCGTAACGCCGCACGTCGACGCCCAGGTCGGAGACTCTCTGAGACCTGAGCTGCTCGTCGGCCTGTCCAACCGAGCTGAGATCGATGACATCGACCTGGCCGACACGATCCTGTTGTGGGCGGGCGATCTCAAAGAAGAGTTCCCCAGCCTCTACCTGCGGGTGCGCCACGCGGTCACGGAGCTTGGCGCCAAGCTCATAGTGGTCCATCCGCGAAGGGCTGGACTCGACGACGTTGCCACCCTCACCGTTCGGTATCGACCCGGTGATGGCGGAGAGGTGCTCCGCAAGCTGGCCAGCAACGACGAGAAGTATGCAGCCGCTCGCAACCTCCTCAGCGAGGGCAAGGTGACCGCGATCGTCGGTCTTCCCGGCCGCACTGAGGACGCAGCGCTTCCCGAGGCGGTCGCCGCGTACGCAAACTCTCTGCCCGGCGCCAAGATCCTGCCGCTCGCTCGTCGCGGCAACGTGTTCGGGGCCCTCGACATGGGTCTGGCGCCAACGCTGCTCCCCGGTCGGGTCCACGTCGGCAACGCTGCCGGCCGTGCCGAGCTCGAATCGCACTGGGGCCCCTTGCCTGCCGACGCCGGCAGGGATACCAACGGCATCCTGGCGGGCCTCGTGTCCGGTGAACTAAAGGCGCTCCTCATGGTCGGTGCCGACCCGGTCCGCGACGGGCGCGATCCGCGTGAGGCCCGGCGGGCGCTGAGCAGTGCCGACTTTGTGGTGTCTTTCGACATGTTCCTCAACGATTCGAACCAGTACGCGTCTGTGATCCTGCCCGTCGACGGCTTCGCTGAGACTGAGGGCAGCGTCACCAACGTCGAAGGACGCGTGCAGAAGGTCAACCGTATCGTGCCAGGCCCTGGCCAATCTCGAGCTCTGTGGTCGATCCTCGATGAGCTATCCGTCCGGATGGGCGGACAGCTCGGCGCAGGCAACGCCGCCGCCATTGCGAAGGAGATCGCCACGGTGGCTCCCGCCTATCGGTCCTTCAACTGGGACCGCATCGAGTGGGGCCCGGAACGCGACGGCGTCGTCATGCCGGATGGCGATGGGGTTCAGCCACTCCAGTATGAACCGAGCGACCCCGGCCTCAAGGCCGCCGGTGGCAGGCTCACTCTCCACTTTGGGCGTGTCCTGTACGACGGGGGCACCCGCATCGCGCACAGCCCATCGTTGGCCGCGCTCGCTCCCGACCCGGCAGTCCACCTCCACCCTCGTGACGCGTCTGCTCTTGCTCTCAGCGACGGCCAGATAGTCGACGTGGTCGGCGACGAGGCTTCGCTGCATCTGCCGCTTCGCATCGACGCAACGATGGCCGAAGGAGCTGCATACATCCCGGCGAACCTGGACTCAACCTGGGTGTTCGGTGCGACCCAGGTCGTGTCGATTGCAAACGCTGGGGGCGGCGAATGACCGGCTGGGAGACCTTTCTCACTGCGGCCATCAAGGTGGTCTTGGCGTTTGCGTTGCTGCTGAACGTCACGATCCTCGTTGTTTGGTTCGAGCGCAAGGTCGTTGCCGACCTCCAGAATCGCATCGGCCCCGACCGCGCCGGCCCGTGGGGAATCCTGCAGACCGTTGCTGATGGCATAAAGCTCCTCTTCAAGGAGTCGGTTACGCCTCGCAAGGTCGAGTTCGGGCCCTACATAGCGGCTCCGATAGCCGCGCTCATCCCGGCGTTACTCATATTCCTGGTGGTACCCATTGGGCGACCGTTCACTCTTGGCGACAGAGTGATCGACCTCTCGGGCATGGACCTCAATATCGGGCTGCTGTACATCCTGGCCCTGTCTTCGCTTGCCGTTTACGCCGTTGTGCTGGCAGGGTGGTCGAGCGGATCGAAGTACCCGCTGCTCGGTGCGGTGCGAGCGTCGGCGCAGATGATCTCCTACGAAGCGGCGATGGGCCTGGCGCTGGTTCCGCTGATTCTCTTCACGGGCACCACTTCGTTGCACCAGATTGTCGAGCTCCAGTCGGGCACGTATCTCAATTTCATTCCGGCCTGGAACTGGATTCTGGTTCCTTCATTCGTCATCTTCTTCATTGCGGGCTTCGCCGAAACGAACCGCGCCCCGTTCGACCTCGTCGAAGCCGAGTCAGAGATCGTTGGTGGCTATCACACCGAGTACTCCGGGTTCCGCTTCGCCATGTTCTTCCTGGCCGAGTACATCAACATCTTCAACATCTCTGCGATCACCGTTACGTTGTTCCTCGGCGGCTGGAACGGACCGACGTTTGGGCTCGGGGCTCCGTTCGACTGGATCCTGCCGATCGTGTGGTTCCTCGCCAAGACCACTGCGCTGATATTCGTCTTCGTGTGGGTGAGGGCCACGCTGCCCCGCATGCGTTACGACCAACTGATGAGCTTTGGATGGAAACGATTGATCCCGGTCTCACTGCTGTGGATTGCTCTGTCAACGGTTGCGATTGGACTGCGTCGTATGCCGCCGAGCTGGTGGCCATTCGTGTGAAGGATGTGACGTAAATGGCGTTTGGTGACTACCTCGGTCCGTTCCGTGGCTTTGCGACGGTGTTCCGCCAGATGTTCAAACCGCGCCTGACTCGTTCGTATCCGCATGAAATGAGGGTCAAACCGCAACGCTTCCACGGCCGCCATGTACTCAACCGCTACCCGGACGGCATGGAGAAGTGCATCGGTTGCGAGCTGTGCGCAGGTGTCTGCCCGGCGGCGTGCATCTATGTCCGGGGTCAGGACAACCCGGTTGATGCGCCGGTCAGCCCCGGCGAGCGCTTCGGATACGTGTACGAGATCAACCTGTTGCGCTGCATCTTCTGCGGGCTGTGTGTCGAGGCATGCCCCACGGAGGCCATCACGATGACCCAACTCTTCGAGTTCTCGGTCACCGACCGTGAGGACGCCATCTATACCAAGGACGAGCTGCTCGTTCAGCCAGACGGCACACCGAACCATGGCCAGCCCGACGGCCCACTCATCGACATCAACGAACTCAAGATCGCCGACGGCTGGATGCGGGCGACGTCTCCGTCCGGACGCGCCGAGTACGAAGGTATCCCGGCATGGACCCCGAGTGCCGGGGTGGGTTTGCGGCCCGCAGAGAAGGGTCAGTCTGATGGCTCACAGACAGGAGGCGAGGACGCCTGATGGTCGAGGTCATCGTCTTTGCGATCTTCGCTTTGGCCGCACTGGCAGGCGGCTTGGTGATGGTCTCCGCGCGGTCCCCGGTCTACTCGGCCATGGGGCTGCTGCTTGCGATGTTCTCGATGGCGGTCTTCTACGTGATGAATGGCGCTCACTTCGTTGCCGCCGTCCAAGTTCTGATCTACGCCGGAGCCGTCATGACGCTCTTCCTGTTCGTCATCATGCTGATCGGCGTCGACCGAGCGGTTGACCGCACCGAAACCATCCCGTACCAAAGACCGATCGTCTACGTACTGGGCGCCGGGCTCGTCGCATTGATCGGGATTGCCGTGCTGGACGTTGCAGCTGCCTTCGACGGATCGCTCCAGGTGGCATGGACGACCGGGCGGCCGAGCGGCAATTGCACTCTCGACTGCGTAGGCACGATCGAGAACATCTCAGGGGAACTGTTCACCGGCTGGCTTCTTCCGTTTGAGGCAACAGTGTTGTTGCTCACCATTGCGGCAGTCGGCACCGTTGCGCTCGGCCAGTTCGCACTCAAGCCTCGCGACGAGGCCCCGGAGGGAGTCGAGTGATTCCCATACTGGCGCAGGCAGCAACAGAAGGCCTCCAAGTCACGGCCGGTTGGTATATGGGCCTTGCCGCTGTGCTTTTTGCTATCGGGTCGGCCGGCCTGCTGCTGCGGCGCAACGCGCTCGTGATGTTCATGTCGATCGAGCTCATGTTGAACTCCGTCAATCTCACCTTCGTGGCCGCCGACTCGGGTATCGGGTCACTCGAAGGTCAGATCTCGGCGCTGTTCATCATGGTCGTGGCGGCAGCCGAGGTGACGGTTGGCTTGGCCATCATCGTGGCGGTGTTCCGCAAGCGGGCGACGGCAAGCGTCGACGATCTCGCCGAGCTGAGTGGGTAGCCGATGCTGATCGGACTCCTTCTCGCTCTTCCCCTGGCCGGATTCCTGACGCTGTTGTTCTTCGGCAAACGCATCGGCGAGCCCGGTGCCGGTTACCTCGGTTCTGCGACTGTCGGCCTTTCGTTTCTACTTGCTCTGATCTCTTCCTTTGAGTTCATCAGCGGGGGTGAAAATGGCCGCCACATTGAGCTGTTCGAGTGGATCCCCAGCCTCGGGCTGAATGCCGAGCTGCTGTGGGACCCGCTGTCCGCCATGATGACGCTCGTCGTTACGGGCGTCGGCGCGCTGATCCACATCTATTCGATTGGGTACATGCACGGTGACCCACGATTCGGGCGTTTCTTCACCTATCTGAACCTGTTCATCACGTCGATGCTGATCCTGGTGCTCGGTGCCAACTTCGGAGTCCTGTTCGTGGGATGGGAGCTCGTCGGCCTTTCGAGCTACCTGCTGATCTCATTCTGGTTCGAGAAGCCTTCTGCAGCCGCGGCAGGCAAGAAGGCCTTCGTCGTCAACCGCATCGGCGACTTTGGCTTCCTGATTGCGTTGATGCTCATCTTCGCCAGCTTCGGCACGCTCGACTTCACGCACATTTTCGAGGTCCTCCACGACAACGCCGCGTTCATCACAACTGCGACCGCGACCGCAATCACGCTGCTGCTCCTGGTGGGCGCTGCCGGCAAGTCCGCTCAGCTTCCACTGCATGTCTGGCTCCCGGACGCCATGGAAGGCCCGACTCCGGTGTCTGCCCTCATCCACGCCGCCACCATGGTCACGGCGGGCGTGTATATGGTCGCCCGCACTGGGATCTTCTTCGAGCTTGCGCCCGTGTCCCAGGCCGTGGTTGCCACCGTCGGCGCTTTGACGGCACTCTTTGCCGCGACCATCGCCATCGGCCAGCGCGACATCAAGCGAGTGCTCGCCTACTCCACGATCAGCCAGCTGGGCTACATGTTCATGGGCGTGGGCGTCCTCGGCCTCGTCGCCGGCGTGTTCCACCTCGTCACCCATGCGTTCTTCAAGGCGCTGCTGTTCCTCGGTGCCGGCTCCGTGATCCACGCGATGGGCGGCGAACAAGACATGGCGAAGATGGGTGGGCTCCGCAAGAAGGTCCCGATCACGTTCGCCACAATGGTCGTCGCCTGGATTGCGATCTCCGGCATCCCGCCGCTCGCAGGCTTCTGGTCGAAGGATGAGATCCTCGCCGTCGTCTACGGCCGAGGTGGTGGATATATGGCGCTGTGGATCATCGGCATCGTCACAGCCGGCCTCACTGCCTTTTACATGAGTCGCATGATGTTCCTCACGTTCTGGGGTGAGCCGCGCTGGGACGAGGGAGTCCAACCACACGAGTCGCCAATCAACATGACGATGCCTCTTGCGGTCCTTGCCGGACTTTCTGCCGTGGGAGGGTTGATCAACACGCCGTTCAAGCCCACGCTCGAACACTTCCTCGAACCGGCGTTCGAGTTCGTGCATCAAGCTCATATCCCAGAGGGCGTAACTCCTTGGATCCTGGCTGGAATCTCGATCGGTGCGGGCGTTCTCGGTGTGATGTACGCCTACCGCCGCTACGTCGTCAACGGCACGCAGCTCGAAGAGGGGGGCACATGGGAAACGCTGCTCAACGGTTACGGCGTGGACGACCTGTACGGCAAGACCATTGTTGCTCCGGGCAAGGCCCTTTCCGAGCAGCTCGCCTTTACTGCTGATGCCAAGGTGGTTGACGGTGGAGTCAACGGAATTGGCGCGGTGGTCAAGCGGCTTGGTTCGATGCTCGCGCCACTCCAGACCGGCCTCGCCCGCAGCTATGGCGTCGGAATACTTGCAGGCGCAATCGGCCTCGTTGTGTGGCTGATCGTTGCGGGAGGTGCGGTGTAATGGAACACAGCATTGGGTTCCCGGTGATAGCTCTGCTCGTCTTGCTGCCGGCGGCCGGAGCCCTCGTGATAGCCATGCTGCCGAAGAACCGCAGCGAGCTGATGATGCCTATCACCGCCGCAATCAGCGTCCTCCCGCTTGCAGTTTCGCTCTTCATCCTGTGGGAGTTCTCGGCAGCCGACGGCGCCGAGTTCCAGTTCGCGGAGTCTGTGAATTGGTACGAGCCGTGGGGCATCGGTTGGAACGTCGGCATCGACGGCATCTCGCTGCTGCTGGTCGTGTTGACCGCATTCCTCTTTCCCATCTCGATCATCGCTTCAGCCTCCATCACGAAGGATGTCAAGCTCTATATGGTCTCGATGCTGCTGCTCGAGACCGGCCTCCTCGGCGTGTTCGTTTCTCTCGATCTCCTGTTGTTCTTCGTGTTCTTCGAGATGACCCTGATTCCGATGTACTTCCTCATCGGTATCTGGGGCTCGGAGAACCGGGTGTATGCCGCCGTGAAGTTCTTCCTATACACGGCGTTCGGGTCGGCCCTGTTACTGACGGCGATCATTGCGCTGGCGATTCTGCACAGCAACGTGCCGGGGCAGTCCATCTCGTTCAACTATGCAGACTTGAACGAGCTGGCACTGTCCTCGAACGCACAGATGTGGCTGTTCCTCGGGTTCGGAGCCGCGTTCGCCATCAAGGTTCCGCTGTTCCCGTTCCACACGTGGCTGCCGGACGCGCACACTGAGGCGCCCACGGCCGGTTCGGTCATCCTGGCCGGCGTATTGCTGAAGCTCGGTACGTACGGATTCGTGCGTTTCAACCTCACGCTGTTCCCCGAGGCCACGGTCACGTTGGCACCATGGCTCGGTGCGCTGGCGGTCGTCGGCATCATCTATGGCGCCGCGGTCGCCATTGTCCAACCGGACGTCAAACGGCTCGTTGCTTACTCTTCGGTGAGCCACCTCGGTTTCATCGTGCTCGGAACCTTCGCCCTCACCAGTCAGGGTCTGCAGGGCGGCATCATTCAAATGGTCAACCACGGCCTCACTACAGGTGCGCTGTTCCTGTTAATCGGCATGATCTACGAGCGACGCCACACCAGGCAGATATCGGAGTACGGCGGTCTCTCATCGGTGATGCCACTGTTCGCCGGGATCTTCCTTTTCATGGCCTTCGCTTCGATCGGCCTGCCGGGACTAAACGGGTTCATCGGCGAGTTCAAAATCCTGCTTGGCTCGTGGCTGGCTTGGCCGGTACTGGCGATTCTCGCCGCAAGCGGGGTAGTGCTGGCAGCCATCTATCTGCTGTGGGCGTATGAGCGGATGTTCACGGGCCCGGTCGACAACGAAGCCAACAAGGGGTTGCAGGACCTGAATGGTCGCGAGATCGCGATCCTCGTGCCGATCGCCGCGATGATCCTGTTCCTCGGCCTCTACCCGAAGCCGGCACTCGACCGAATCGAGCCGGCGGTCGAGTCGATCATTGATCGGATCGAACGGGTTACCGACTACGAGGCTCCTGAGTTTGGCCGCATCGCTGACGTTGCGGAAGTCGCAGGGGAGGCGCCGTGACCAACATCGGATTCCTGCCGATCGCATCCGAGATCTTCCTACTTGCCGGCGCCGTTCTGGTGCTCATGGCCGCAGTGACCTTGGATCTGGGAAAGCGTGCTTGGGCCATCATTGCCGGCTCAGCGCTCGCCTTGTCTTTCGCAGTTGCCTGGGTGCAGTGGTGGCGCATCGACGACGTCGGCGCCCAACTCCACTATGTCGGGCAGTTTGGGCGCACTCCCATGGTCGTGATGGACTACTTCTCGGTTTTCGGCGGGGGACTCGTCATCGCGGCTGGGGGGATCGCCCTACTCGGTGGATGGCGCCTTGTCGACACCTTGGAGAAACGAGGCGCGGAGTATGTAGCCCTTGCGCTGCTCGCCATCGCCGGTCTGCACATCATGGTCGTCTCCGCCAACCTGGTCCTGATGTTCATCGGGCTGGAAACAGCTTCGATAGCCCTTTACGTCGTCGCCGGCTTCGTAAGAGAAGAAAAGAACTCAGACGAAGCCGCCATGAAGTACTTCCTGCTCGGATCGTTCGCGTCTGCCCTCTTCATCTACGGCGTGGCCTTGGCGTATGCGGCGACAGGGTCCACGTCGATCTACGGCGAGACCGGGATACTCAGCTACTTCGCCGATCGGATCATCATCGATCAAGGCGTGCTGCTCGTCGGCATCGCGCTGATGATTGTGGGCCTCGCCTTCAAGGTATCTGCCGCGCCTTTCCATCAGTGGGCTCCTGACGTTTACCAGGGAGCCCCTGGGGGAGCCGTGCCGTTGATGGCCTCCGGAGTCAAGATTGCCGGTTTCGCGGCCCTCGCCAGAGTCCTCGCAGTCGCCTTCGCCGGCAATATCTCAGACTGGGCTCAAGTCGTTGCCGCCATTGCGGCCTTCTCCGTGATTGTGGGCACACTGCTCGCCATCGCCCAGTCGGATTTCAAGCGGATGCTGGCCTACTCGGGCGTCGCTCATGCGGGGTTCATGTTGACTGCTCTCGTCGCGGGTCAGGATGGCATCCCGAGTCTGTGGTTCTATCTCGGCACCTATGCGTTCCAACTCATCGGGACTTTCATCATCGCCTCGATCATCAGCGGTACTCGAGGGGGCGCCAACTCCCTCGACGACTACAGGGGTTTGGCCAAACGCTCTCCCGTACTTGCCGGAGCGCTGGCGATTCTCATGCTCGCCATGGGGGGTATCCCGCTGACTGCAGGCTTCGTGGGCAAGGTTGGTGTGTTCGCCGCGGCCATCGACGCCGGCTATCTGTGGTTGGCCATCGTCGGCCTGGTTTCTGCCGTTGCGGGCCTCTACTTCTACCTGCGCCTCATCGTGCTCGCATACTTCGAAGATGTCCCGCCCGAGTTGGCAGATGAACCTGTTGTGACCTCCAGATCGACGCGCATCGCCCTTGCGGTGTGCGTGTTCTTCACAGCGGTATTTGGGCTCATCCCGTGGCCGCTCCTCAACCTCACGGCAGAGTCGGTGCCTCTCGCCGGCTTCCTTCCCTGAGTTTCGATCGAAACTGGGAGCGACCGGCGTCTACGCCTTCGACGGGCGTTGTCTTGCAGCTGAGCGGCCGACGGCATCCGTTGCCGCGACGACCGATCGTCGATTCTCTGGTACTCCGGTTGCGATGCCAAACTGCCTGAAATGACTCTGCTGTTGCGCCGGACTCTCTTCTCCTTCGCTCTGCTCGGCGCTCTTGCTCCGTTCATTGCGGCTGTGCTGACTCCTGCCATCTACATCCTCGGTGAGGGGGAGACGGAGACGGAAGACGTCTACATCGCGGCTTCGTCGGCTCGCATCGATGGCACCATCGACGGTGACCTCGTCATTGCTTCTGGGATCATCGACGTGAGTGGCGAGGTTCTCGGCGACGTATTCGTCGTGAGCCACTCCCGGGTTTCCATAACAGGCAACGTCACCGGCTCGGTGCGGGTCCTCGCCAGAGAGCTGGACATCGCGGGAACCGTCGGCGGTGACGTCGCCGTCCTGGGGGGATCTCTCGACATCTCAGGCGAAGTTGCCCGTGATGTGCTGGTTGTGGCTGGCTCGGGTTCTGTCACCGGCAGCACCGGACGCGATCTCCAGGGGAGGTTCCTCGACGTTGAGATTGACGGTGCGGTCGGCCGCGACATCGATATCTCGGTCCGCAACATGCGAGTCGGTCCCAACGCCGATGTTGGGGGCGATCTGCTGTACCGGGCCGACGACGACGCAACTGTCTCCGGGGGCGCCTCTGTTGCCGGTCAATTCAATCGCTTGCCGTCGCGTGCGGTGTTTGTCGTGAGGGTCTGGCTGATCGGCGCGACGATTCTCGGATTCCTCGCGTTTGTCGCGAGCGGATTTGTGTTGTTCGTGGTGTTTCGCGGCTCGATGGCTCGCGCCACAGGGCTCGTGCGAGTCGAAACCTGGAAGACGATCTGGGTTGGTTTCCTTGCCGTGATTGGACTGCCACTGATATCGGTGGTGTTCGTGTTCACGGTCGTCGGCGCGCCGGTGGGCATTCTGCTCATCTTGTTGTGGGCGCTCGGGCTGGTGTTCGCTCCGGTGCCCTCGGTCGCCGCCCTCGGTGACGTGATGTTGAGAGGCCGGGCTGGTCTGCTCGGTGCGTTCCTGGTCGGTGCCGTCGTCTGGAGGCTCGGGATCTGGCTGATTCCGGTTGTTGGACTGCTGCTGTACACGGCGGCATTGATGGCCGGCACAGGCGGGATCGTCCTAGCCGGGTGGCGACAACGCAAGATCGCAGTCGGGGTAGCGGAGCCGCTTGCGCCACCAAACCTTGCAATCGGCACACCGGCGACGCCTGCGGATTGGGAGCCGCCCTTGGCTCCGACGGCTCCCGTCGCCGACGAATCTGAGGCCGTCGACCAGAGCGGCTAGCGTGCCCGCCTATGGCTGGATCAATTCTCGGAAACAACGTGCGTCGCATAGAAGACCCCCGGTTCATCACCGGCAAGGGCCGTTACATAGACGATCTCGACGCAGACAATGTCCTATACCTGCGGGCAGTGCGCAGTCAGATTCCGCACGGGGTTCTCAACTCCGTCGACACCGACGACGCCAAGGTGGTACCGGGGGTTGTTGCCGTGCTGACGGCAGATGATTTCGAGCTCCCCGCGAACAATCCGACCCGGCCGGCTCCCAAGGAAACAGGAAGACCGCTCATTGCCTCCGGCAAGGTTCGCTTCGTCGGCGAGGTAGTAGCCGTCGTCGTTGCCGAGAATCCAGTCGCTGCTGCCGACGCCGCAGACATGGTGTGGGCCGATATTGATCCCCTCGAGGCCTCACCGACGATTGAGCATGCGCTTGGCGCCACCGACCTGCTGTTTCCTGAAATCGGCACGAACATCGTCCACGAGGAAGGCGACGAGGCCGCCCCTGATTTCTTCGCCGACGCAGATGTCGTGGTCGAGGGGCGTTTCTACAACCAGCGCCTCGCCGCGGTTCCCCTCGAGACCTCCAACGCGCTGATCGTGCCGGAGAGCGACGGCAGTATCACCGCTTGGGTCAGTTCCCAAAACGTCTTCGCGCCGAGGAATGCGATCGCCAAGGCCCTCGGGATGGAGCGCGACAATGTGCGCGGTCGGGTCACCGACATGGGTGGCGGATTTGGAGCCAAGTTCTACAACTATCCCGAACAGATCATCGCAGCCGACCTGGCCCGCCGGTTCGATCGTCCCGTCCGCTGGAGCGAAAGCCGCACCGAGAATCTCGTCGGTATGACGCACGGTCGGGCTCAGCACCAGAAGGTGACAATCGGCGCCAAGGCGGACGGCACTATCACTGCGCTGCGGGTGCACGTCGACCAGGAGGTTGGCGCCTATCCGACGTTCGGCGTCTACATCCCGGTGTGGACTCGGCTCATGGCGTCTGGCGTCTACAAGATTCCCAAGATCGAGTTCTACTACCGCGATGTTGTCACCAACACGACGCAGGTACATGCCTATCGCGGCGCCGCTCGCCCCGAGGCGACAGCGCTTGTCGAGCGCATCCTGGACATGCTCGCCGACGAGATGGACATTGATCCTGCTGAGCTGCGTCGCCGCAACTTCATCCAGCCGGAGGATTTCCCATACAAGACACCAGTCGGCGCCAACTACGACAGCGGCGAGTACGAGAAGGCTCTCGACAAGGCACTCGGAATGGCCGATTACGACGCCCTCCGCGCCGAGCAAGCCGAGCGCCGCGCCGCCGGGGACCGCAAACTCCTCGGCATCGGTGTCGCCAGTTACGTCGAGATCACCGCACCCGAGGACGCGGGGGAGTGGGGTGCGGCAGAGGTGCACGCAGACGGCACAATCACTGTTCGTGTCGGTACTTCTTCACACGGACAGGGCCACGAGACTGCGTTTGCCCAGGTCGCCGCTGCGGAGTTCAAGGTGCCCTACACGGACGTCACAGTGGTCTTCGGTGATACTCGCGTCATCGAGCGAGGAGCCGGTACCGGCGGGTCTCGGTCCCTCCAACTCGGCGGAGGCGCGGTCAAAGAGGCGAGTGCCAAGGTCATCGTCAAGGCGAAGCAGATCGCAGCGACTTACCTCGAGGCAAGCCCCGACGACATTGAGGTATTCGACAATGGAACCATCGGGGTCCGCGGCGTTCCCGACACCGGGCTCTCTTGGCCACAACTAGTTGAGATGTCCCACGAGCAGGTCCACATGTCGGATGACGACGAAGGTGGGCTGGCCGATGAGACGTTCTTCGAGCAAGCAGATGCCACTTACCCTTTCGGCTCCCACATCTCAGTCGTAGAGGTCGACACTGAGACCGGAGCCGTCGAGTTGCTCCGCCACATCGCCGTGGACGACGCCGGCACGATCCTCAACCGCTACTTGATGGATGGGCAGGTTCACGGGGGCATCGCGCAGGGCGCGGGACAGGCACTTCTGGAGGAGGTCAAGTACGACGATTGGGCCAACCCACTGACAGGAAACCTGGTGAGCTACCTGATCCCGATGTCCGTGAACTTGCCGGCTTTCGAGTTGGCCCACACCGTCACTCCGACGCCTCACAACGAAATGGGTGTCAAAGGCATTGGTGAGGCGGCAACGATCGGTTCGACGCCTGCCATCCAGAATGCTGTCATCGACGCGGTGAGCCATCTCGGAATTCGGCACATCGATATGCCCCTCACCTCAGCTCGGGTATGGGAAGCGCTCAACAGCGTCGGCTAGCAGAGGTATTGAGCGCAACGAACTGCGCCTGCCAAGTGAATCGCTGCAGAGACCGCGAGCAGTACCGCGAAGACGCGTCTCACTTGCGGACGCGGCGCCACCCACTCGTAGTAGGCCATGGCCAGTAGCGGCGTCATCGCCACCAGCATCTCGATCGGGTAGCGGTACCCCCAGAATCCGGAGCCTCCGGAAAAACGGTTGGAGGCCAGCTGAACGAGGAAGTAACCCAAGCCGCCGACGGCCGCGCCTCGCACCCAATGGGGGGCACGCTTCCACGCAACGGGGATGCCAGGGATCAGCAGGAGTAGGAACGGCGAAAATGGAAACAGGCCGCGGCTCAGATCGAAGAAGCCTCCCCTCAGATTGCTGATGAAGCCGACACTGTCTTGGCGAGCGACGTTGCCTGGTCGAATCTGGTAACCGCCGGTGATTGATGGATTGCCGAACACAACGGCGTTGAATGTGACGAGGGCGGCAACGCACATCGCCATGACCACCCCTATCCGAAGCGCCGGCCGCCACGACTTGGTGTCAAGGGCTCGCCCGAGGGCTGTGCCGACGCCGATGAGAAGCGTATGGGGCCTGGTGGCGACCGCCATCCCCAGCGCAAGCCCTGAGAGCAGATGGCGGTTGGCGGACAGCCACATGCCGATGCCCAGATAGAAGACATCAGCGGTGTGAAGCCACAGTTTGTCCGCGGCAACAGACCAGATTCCCGTGGTCAACGCGGCGGCGTACGCCGCCAACAACGCCGCCCGACTACCGAAGAGGCGCCGCATCGCCATGGCCAAACCGGCCACCCCTGCTGCAGTGGCCAATGAAGCAGCGATGGCGGCAGGGGCGATCGGTGGAACCTCGTAAGCGACTGGGACATCGTTGACAGTGCGGCCCCACATCACGGAATCGCCGGGCCAGACGGCATACAGCGGGGCAGCGAGAAGTGCTGCGCCGGGCGGGTATTGGGAAGCCGCCGACTCCTTGGCTTCCACGATCCACGACACGACGCCTTGGAAGTTTGGCTGTGCCAGCTCCTCATGGCGATCGAGGATCACGTCTCCGTGGGTGCCGATCTCGTAGCCGGTGATGGCGTTGGTAAACGTGTCGGCGTCATACGGCGGTGACCACGTGGCCGTGGCAAGAAAGAGTGCGGCGAGTGGGGCGAAGACGGCAACAAACAGCCGATAGCCGGCAAGCCGGTCGTCCGCACTGGTGATGGGTTGGTCGAGCGACGTGGCGCTGGGCGTGTGAACCAAAGCTCTCCCCGGATGAATGTCGGTGCGAGCCTTTCGAGGCCCTCCAACAGCTTCGGTTCATCCGGTGCTTGGATTGAGCGTCCTCCGGCGTAGGCTCGCCATGTCCCAGTGGCCGGAGCGACTATGCCCATCGATGCGCAGCAAGGCCCGACGCTCCACTTTGCGATCGTCGGCCAACCCAAGTCCGGCACGACCGCGTTGGCCCACTTCCTGACACAGCATCCTCAAATCGCACTCTCGAAACCGAAAGAGAGTGCCTTCTTTGCGACCGATTTCCATCGCGAGAGCGACGCCTTCCACGGTCGCCAGGTCTACTTCAGCTATCGCAGCGTGGCGGACTTCGCCGGGTTGTTCGGGCACGCCCGTCCCGGTCAACTACTCGGCGAGGGATCGACTTCTTCGCTCTACTCGACGGAGGCGGCGAGGAACCTCCACGCCCACAATCCCGCTCTCAAGTGCATCATGCTGTTCCGTGACCCTGTCGAGATGGTGCAGTCGCTGCACCAACAGTATGTGAACGAGACGGTGGAAGACATCGAGACGTTTGGCGAAGCGATTGCGGCCGAAGCGGACAGGGCTGCCGGCCGACGGATCCCAGTGCGGGTACGAACACCGGCCTATGTGCAGTACAGCAAACGGGCTCGCTACACGGAGCAAATATCTCGCTTCGAGGAGCTCTTTCCAGCAGACCAGATCCTGGTGTTGCTTGCCGACGAGTTCCGCGACGACAACGAGGGCCATTACGTGCGAGTTCTCCGTTTCCTCGGTGTAGATGATTCGTTTCGGCCTGAGTTTTCTACCATTCACGGCAGCCAGGCACCGCGGTCGCGAGCGTTGAATCGCGCGCTCAACCGACCGGGCATGAAGCGATGGCTGCAGTCGCTCCTCGGACCCCGTCGCTACACGGCTGTGCGCGACCGCTTTGCTCGTATGGCCCTGAAAGCGCAGCCACGTGCTGCCGCTGACGCGGCTCTCGTCACCGCCTTGAAGGGCCGATACCGACCACACGTCATAGAGTTCGGTGAGCACATCGGCCGCGACCTCGTCACCCAGTGGGGCTACCTTGACTGACAGATCGAAGAGGCTTCTCATGATCGCGGTCGCGCTGATCGTCGTGAGCCTGATGGTGCTCTTCGTCGTGCGTAATTGGGATGAGTTCCGCCGCCTCGAGATCACCGATCCGCTGCTCCTCATCCCCCTCGTGGCCGCGGCTGCCGCCAACCTGTTTAGCAACGGTTGGCTGATGGCATCGATCCTGCGGCCGCTGGGAATTGCCCTCGACCGAGCGGAGGCGTTCAGCCTTTCCGCCCTCAATCGGCTCGGTAACTACGTGGCGCCATTCCGGCTCGGCGCTTCCGTCCGGATTGTGTACCTGAAGAACAACTATGACCTGCCGGTGAGCCGTTTTCTGGCGAGCATGTCGGCGACGTACGTGGTGCAGTACGGAATCAGCTCGCTGGCTGGAGTGGTGGCACTGTTCTGGCTCACCGCTTCTGGTGAAACCGACTGGAATCTGGTCGGATGGGGGTTTGTGGTGGCAGTGATTGCGCTTGGGCTCCTTGTCGCGTGGACGCCGCGCCATCCTGAAGTGGCAGAGGGAGAGGGCAGGCTGCGACGCATCTTGCGGCGTTTCGTCGAAGGCTGGTCCACCATTCGTGCTGGGCGGGGCGATCTGGCACTTGCTGGGTGGTGGGCCTTGGCCACGTACGGCTCGTTCACCCTCATGACCTTCTTGGAATTCCGTGTCCTCGGAGTCGAGATCGGCGTGATGGAGGCTGCATTCGTCACGTCAGTTGGGGCGCTCACCGGCCTCATTGGAATCACCCCGGCCGGCTTGGGAATCGCCGAGGGGCTTGTTGTGCTCGCTGCCTCGACTATCGGCCTACCGCTATACGTGGCCTTCGCAGCTGCAATGCTGCAGCGTGTCGTCGTCTTTGTTCTGGTTGCAGTGCTTTCGCCGTACACATCCGCCGTGCTGGCTCGGGGCGGGCGGGCCCACATTTCCGGCGGCGAGGTGCCGAGTTGACGGCCAAGGCGCCCGTCCTATTCGTTGGGGGCTACGGCCGCAGCGGCAGCACCTTGATCGATCTTGCTCTGGCCTCGGTCCCCGGCGTCGTGCCGGTCGGGGAGTTTCGGCACCTGTTCGGCCGAGCCCTCGGGGACAACGAACTATGCAGTTGTGGCCGACCATTCCGAAAGTGCCCGTTTTGGGCGGACGTGATCGCCAGGGCCTTTCCCTCCGGGCTGGATAGAGGAGAGGTGCACGAAGCTATGCGGGCTATCAACCGCGTCGTATCGGTTCCGAGAATCCGGTACGGATTTGGAGCGAGGGGCCATTTCGGCCGGCAAATGCGCACATACGGTGATGCCCTGGCGGCTGCGTATCAAGCGGTGCTCGACGTAACCGGCGGCCAGGTCATTGTCGACTCTTCGAAGTATCCGCTCCACGGGCTGTTCCTACGGGCATCTGAGGTGGTCGATCTGAGTGTGATGCTGCTCGTGCGCGATGCGCGTGCCGTCGCCTATTCCTGGACGCGCCAACGAATCCGACCCGAGGTCCACTGGGAGGAACAGAACATGCCACAGCACTCACTGCTGCGAAGCTCGGCGGCCTGGTCCGCCTCGAACTTCCTCACCGGGCTGCTCGACGACGGCTCGACGCCCTACCGGGTGCAACGCTATGAGGACTTCGTGGCAGATCCCGATGGTCAGCTCGAAGAGATCGCTGCATTCGCTCTCGGCGGGAGGCCGAAGACGCCGGTGGCGTTCGGCACGGGTCCCAGAGGTCCGACCCACACGGTGGCCGGCAATCCGCTGCGTCTGGCCGGTGATCGTCTCGAGGTGAAGGCGGATGTCGCCTGGAAGACGGAACTCAGCGCTTGGCAGCAGGCGATGATTGCCGTCACCAGCCCGATAGGGATGCGCCGTTTCGGGTATCCGCTAGCGCCGCAACGCGGTTGAGCTGCGCAAGACCTCTTGGTATCTGCCTGCCGCGGCGGACCATGAGTATTCGTTCAATACCGCGCTGCGGACTTCATCGCGAACAAACGTTGGATGGAGAAGCTCTGCCGCCACCCTATCCGCGAACGATTGTGGAGCCGGCGGATCTACGAGCAAGCCGGTGACGCCTTCCAGAACTGCATCTGTGATGCCGTCGACACTGCTGGCGATCACCGGAGTGCCACAGCTAGCGGCTTCGACGGCCACTAGGCCGAACCCTTCCATGTCGCCCATGACGGGCTGATTCGGCATCACGAAGAGGTCGGCGGCGCAGTACAAAGCGTCGCGGGTGGCGTCGTCGACACGGCCGAGATAGAAGAGATGCTCGGAATCTGCAGAGAGCTGGGCAACGCGGTTCGATTGATCACCCGATCCCGAAACGACAAACGCCACGTCGGGGACTTTCTCGGCGATCTTCGGCAGCACCTGGGTGGCGAACCAAACCACGCCCTTACGTTCCACGAGTCGTCCCGACGTGTAGAGCAGCGGTCTCCCTGTGAGGTGGGCGACCTGCTCGGGCAGATCACGATCGCCCGCTCTGTAATGGAGGTCGTCCACACCGTTGGGTATGACCGTCACGTCGCTGCGCCCTGTGGCTTCATGCACGGCACGGGCCGTGGCTGCACTTACTGCAACCAGGCGGTCTTGACGGGCAATCGCCGGGAGCACAACGCGTCTGTACGCCTTGTTACGAAACGTCACCTCGAGCCCGTGAACCGTCATCACAGTTCGGCGCCGTCCCCACAGCTGTACGAGGCGTCCGATCGGTGCCAAAACGCCGTCTTGCAGGTAAACGGCCTCCGGCGCTCGGAACCAGCAGGCAACCAGGGCTCGGATTGCCAGCCACGGATAGATGATCGGCAACCAGCGGTTGGAGCCGCCCCACTTGATCAGGGTGATGTCGTGGCGTCGATTGAGCTCGGCGTGTAGCGCGGCCGCAGCGGTTTCCATCCCGCCCACACTCGGAGGGAACTTCCTGGCTACGAAGAGGATCTTCACCTGCTGCCTCCGCAGCGCTTCTAGTGGAGGACCTTGGACCGGGAGCTGGGGACAAGCGTGGCCGGAAGAACGTCATGTCGCTTCTTGTTCAACTGGACGAGCAGGTCCGCAAGCATCGCCAGTAATGCGAGTCCGACGCTCAATCCGAGAATCACGAGCGTGTTGGTGCCAATACGTCCGTTTTTGTCGAAGAGGTCGTAGATCACCTTGCCGACCGTCACCGCGCCGAGAATCACCGCGGGTGGCATCAGAACCTTCAGCGGTGAGTATGACAAGACCATCCGAACCACCTGGAGGAGGTAGCGGCGGGTGTCCTTCCACCAGTGGAACTTCGACTCGCCTTCGCGGGCGAAGTAGTCGATCGGGACGTACTTGACTGTATAACCATTGGACAGAAACGCCATGGTGATGGTCGTAACGCAGCTGAAGCCGGTTGGGAGCAGATAGAGGAACTGGAGAGCTACGTCGCGGCGAAAAGCTCGGAATCCCGAGTTGAGGTCCGGGATTTGGGCACCGGACAGGTAGCTGGCGAGCTTGCGGATGAACCACTTGGCCGGCTTACGGAGGAACTTGATTGTGCCCTCCTCGGTGCGGCGAGCACCAACAACCTGGTCATGGCTCTGCAGCTCGTCGACCAACGCCGGTATCTCGTCGTTCGGATAGCTCATGTCGACGTCGGTCCAAACGACCGTGCGGCCGCGAGCGGCCAGCGTTCCGTACTTGCGGGCCGACCCGGAACCGCGGTTGGTCGCGAATTGGAGAAGTCGTATCCCGTCGATCTTGCGGAGCATTTCGCCACTGCCGTCGGTCGAGCCGTCGTCGACAACCAGCAGCTCATATGTGTACGGCGAGGCCTCCATCGCTTCTCGCACCCGGAATATCTCTTTCTCCAGATGGCCCGACTCGTTGAAAACAGGGAGGACGACTGTGACGTCGACCTCGGGCGCGCCGTCGTGGACGGTGCTGATGATTTCTGCGCTCACGCGATCTCTCCGTGGGGTGTCAGCTGTTGCGAGCATAACGACGCAATTGGGCGGCGATGGGCTCACTGAAAGGATCGGCACTGACTAGTCACGGCTTGAGCCGGGAACCAGAATCGTGTGCGGCAGCGTCGCATTCACATGAGACGCACGATACGTAGGCAACAAGCTGTTGGTGCACTCCTTCTCTTTGTCGGGATTCTCGTAGTGGCGGCCCCGGCAACGGCGCTCGATCCGGCGCCCCCGGAGGACTCTGCGCCGGCCAGCAGCGTGGGCCAAGACCTCGAGCGGGTGGCTGAGGACCCTCCTGCTCCGGCTTTCGAACCCAGCGAAGGGATTACCCGTGTTCGCGACGATTCAGTCACGGACCCGACCTTCGCGCCTGTTGATACTTCTCCGCCGAAGCTCGACTCGGCTCAATTCGGTGTCGGCTGGCCCGCTGCCGCCGCAGTGGCCGTAGCGCTTCTGGCCGTGCTGGCAATGGCTCTATTGTGGCGAAGAGACGACTTCGTCTAGCCGGGTGAATCGACTCTTGCCGCAGGCCGGTACCATGACGCCGGCATGTCCGCCCCTTCCTTCCGCAACGTCGCGCTGATCGCGCACGTCGACCATGGCAAGACGACGCTCGTCGACGCCATGCTCGGCGCGACAGGTGTATTCGCCGCGCACGAAGAGCGTGTCGACCGGGTCCTGGACTCAAGCGACCAGGAACGAGAGCGGGGCATAACGATCCTCGCCAAAGCTGCATCTGTGGAGTGGAAGGGAACTCGGATCAATCTCGTCGATACGCCGGGCCATGCTGACTTCGGTGGCGAGGTAGAGCGGGCCTTGACGATGGTGGACGGCGTTCTTCTGCTCGTCGACGCCGCCGAGGGCCCGATGCCGCAAACCCGCTATGTGCTTTCCAAGGCGTTGCGCCTCGGGCTGCCGGCCGTGGTCGTCATCAACAAGGTCGACCGCAGCGATTCACGTGTCGATGAGGTGGTCGACGAGATCTACGAGCTGTTCTTCTCGCTCGATGCCGAAGACGATCACATCGAGTTCCCGATCGTTTCGGCGATTGCACGCGAGGGGCGGGCGATGGAGGGCGTGGGTATACCTGAACAAGGCGCCGACCTCGCGCCGCTCCTCGACACGATCGTGGCCACGGTCCCGGCCTCGTCGGGCGACCCCGCGGCACCGCTGCAAGCACTTGTGACCAACCTCGACGCTTCGGACTATCTGGGTCGGCTCGCCATCGGCCGAGTTGTGCAGGGAACCCTCCGCGCCGGAGATCGTGTTGCGCTGTGCCACGCCCACGAGGAGGAGCCGCCACTGCGGCGCAAGTTGACGCAGCTGATGGGTTTCTCCGGCGTAGGCCGCATCGAAGTCAGCGAACGAATCGCCGGAGACCTCTTTGTGGTCGCCGGCTTTCCCGAAGTCGAAATCGGCGACACGCTCGCAGATGTCGACGACCCTCAGCCACTCGAGCGTCTGACGGTCGATGAGCCTGTCCTTCGTATGACGTTCGGTGTAAACACCTCGCCGTTTGCCGGCCGCGGCGGCAAATACCTCACGAGCCGCCAAATCAAGGAGCGCCTCGACCGCGAGATTCTCGGCAACGTGTCGATCCGGATTGGGGCAACTTCTTCACCGGAGGTTATCGAGGTGGCGGGCCGGGGAGAGCTTCAGCTTGCTGTGCTCATCGAGTCGATGCGGCGCGAGGGCTACGAGTTGCAGGTGAGCAGACCCGAGGTGATCATTCGTGAGATCGATGGTCGGCCCCAGGAGCCGGTGGAACGAGCCGTCGTCGACATCCCCGAGGAGTACGTCGGCACCGTCACGCAGACCGCGGCACCCCGCAAAGGCAAGGTTGCGGACCTCCGTCCCGGCGACTCGGGACGATCTATCGTCACCATCGAGGCCCCGGCCAGAGGCTTGATTGGGTTCCGTTCGCTGCTGATGACTGCGACACGCGGCACGGCGTTGATCCATCAGCACCACGCCGGCTGGATGCCGTGGGCAGGGGAGTTGCCGCACCGGGTCGGCGGAGCAATGGTGTCCGACCGCAAGGGTGCCAGCACAGGATTCGCGCTGGACAATCTCCAGAAGCGTGGCGAGCTATTCATTGGTCCTGGTGTCGAGGTCTACGAGGGAATGATCATCGGTGAGGCGTCGCGACCGCAGGAGATGCAAGTCAACCCCACCAAGGGCAAGCAGCTGACCAACATCCGAACTCACGCTTCTGATGAGGCAATCAAGCTCCAACCGCATCGCGAGATGACACTGGAGACTGCGATTGAATGGATTGCAGACGACGAACTGGTCGAAGTAACACCCCAGTCGATTCGGGTGCGCAAACGTCTACTGACCGAGAGTCAGCGACGCCAGGCCAAGAAGCGTGACTGAGCTCTAGATGCCGTGACCGTTGTCGACGGCCGGTTCGGTGCGCAATACGCCGCGGGCCTTCATCTGAGTGACGATCTGGTCGGTGACCTGCTCCAGCTTCTCGGCTGGGACACGTGGTGACAGCTTCTCGCTGAGCCTGTCGCGTGCTTCGTCCTCGGTAAGCCCTTCCCAATTCTTCTTCTCTTCGAACAGCTTCATGATGCCGAAGGCAATAGCCGCCAGCAGCGCCAAACGGAACAGCATCTTCATGGAAACCTCCAGCCGGGATTGGTCGCACCACCTTACCGAGACTCTCAGGCTGCGATGGCGGCGGCAGCGCTCTCTCAGCTCTGTTCGTCTGCATCTTCGGACCGAAGCCGAATGCGGGACGCGCCGCCGGGCCTGATGCCGTTGCCCTTTTGGAGCAGCCTTCTGATCGAGTCCATGTCGGCCGACACATCTCCAGTCAAAGAGAGCGCCTCGTGGAGAACGACCGTCTTGTTCGCACCGTCCACCATCGCCAGCACCAGGGGTACTCGAGCGGCGGTTGCGATGCGATAGAAGCCAGACTTCCAGTAGTCCTCTGCACCGCGCGTACCCTCCGGCGCGATGACGAGGGCTAGTTGTTCGGAATTGTTGAACTCGTCGACCATCGCTTCGACGAGACCTTGGCCGGAGTTCCGTTCGATTGGGATCACGCCCAGCTTGCGCATCATCTGACCGAAGGGTCCCTTGACCAACGTGTGCTTGCCGATCGCTTTGGCATCGATCCCGAAGTGCGAGGTCACAGCCAAAAAGAGCACGAAGTCCCAGTTGCTGGTGTGCGGGGCGCCGATGATGACCATCTTCTTGGCGGTTGGTGCCGTGCCGACGAACTTCCACCCGGTCAGGCGACACCACAGGCGAGCAAGGAATCTCACGACGCCATCGTTGCCGGTTGCGCGGGGCTATGCAATATCTGACCGACGTTCGGCAGAATCAGAGCTGCGGCGCGGGGGCTTCAGCCTTCGGTTCGCCCTTCTCAGCGGGTGCCGATGTCGGTAGCACGAGGGTGAATGCCGCTTCATGACCGTCGTGGGCGTACCAAACCTCTCCGTCCATGGCGCGGGCCAGCTGGCGGGCGATGGTCAGTCCGAGTCCGACGGATGCGGTGACTCCTGATGTCTCGTGGGCACGTTCGAAGGCCTCAAAAATCGACCTACTGGTCTCGAGGTCCAACGGCTCGCCGCTGTCACGTACCGAGATGAAGGCCGAGTCGCCCCGATGTTCGGCGAAGACGCGCACTCGATTTCCACCGTAGCGGCGGGCGTTGGTGAGAAGGTTGCGGAGGATTTGGCGCAAACGCGTGCGGTCCGCCCACACGACCACGCCGTTCAGATCCGTCTTGATTTCGGACATTCCGAGCTCATCGAGAAGACGCTTGACCACCGTCGTCACATCCACCTCGTCGCACATTACGGCTACGTCGTTTAAGTCGGCCCGCGCTTTCACAAGCAGGTCGTCGAGGATGTTGGCCACGTCGACACTCTGGGATCGGATCATCTCGAGCAACTCGCGCCGCTCCCCTTCCGAGAAGTCGTTGGGACGGTCGATCAACTCGTCTGCAAAGCCAACGACGGACGCCATTGGCGTACGCAGCTCGTGGCTCACAGAAGCAATCAGCTGCTCTCGGCGCGAGACCTGCCTCTGCAATTCTGTCTCAGCTTCGCGGCGATCCTCGACGTCGACCGCGGTGAGGACGACATGGGCATTGTCGAATCCGTTCTCAGTGCGGCGCCGCGCTGTGTGGAGGATGAGAGCGCGAGCGTGGCCCAGCTTGTTGACGACAACGGCCTGCGTGGCGGCCGTTTCGGAGCCGCGCCACAGTTCAATCAGATGGGCCTGCATGGTTTCAGCGACGCTTTGCGAAGAGACCAACGCCGTTCTTCTTCTCACGGATTCGGCGTTGTGGTCGACACCGAGCATCGTTGCCATCGTCTCGTTGAGGTTGGTTATGTCGCAGCTGCCAACAACTTCGTACATCCGTTCCGGATTGTCTTCGAGCCAGGCCGCAATATCGTCGACGCCATTCATGGCGACGGTTTCCAACATCGCGGCAACTCGTGTCAGGTCGAGCTCCATGATTCCGATCGCAGACAGCTCGAGAAGGCGGGCGTAGCGATCCTGGCGTTCCTTGAGGGTGTTGTGAATCACCCTCATCAAGACTGCGCCCGCCATGAATGCAAAGGCGGCTTTCGCTGATTCGATCAAGATGGTGTTCCACTCGAGACCGAGCATGTACAGCGGAAGGCCGATGCCCGCCGCGGGGAAAAGGGACCAGGCAAGGCTGATGGCCAGGGGATGGCGATCGCTGAGCAGCACGGCGCTGAACCCAATCACGACGATTATCACAAGCTCAGCCCTGCCTGCGACTGAAGGGTCGACTCCTTCGCGCAGTGCCACGATGATGGACACGAGGCCACTCAGGGCGACAAGCCCAAGCAGGCCTGCCGAACGGGGTTTCGGGTGGTAGGCGAGGCGCCTGGCTTGGATCATCACGACGAGCATCAGAGCAGTGGTACCCGCGGAGAGCATGGGCGCATCTCCCCAGATGCCCACAATGGCCAGCAGCATCATCGGCCATGTAAGGAGGAACAGAACGTAGGCGATTTTCGAAGATGGTGGCCGCGAGCTCGGTTGGTAGCCTGCGGCGAGTCTGGGGTAGAGGGGAGCCAGCGCGTCGACGTAGAGGGGCATTGTCTGTGTCCCCGAGGCTTTTTGTGCGCGCCGTCCCCAATTCATTACGTATTAGATCGGCCGGGGCATCGCCAGAGTTAATAGGTGAGGACTAGTCCTTTGCAGCGGGCGGCTCGATCGGCAACCGCACCGTGAATACCGTATTACCTGGTTCCGATTCCACATCGATCGAGCCGCCGTGGTCGTTCACGACGATGCTGTACACGGTGTTGAGCCCAATCCCCGTACCGCTTCCTGGCGCCTTTGTCGTGTAGAACGCCTCGAAAACATGGCCGATTACGTCCGGTGGGATTCCAACGCCGTTGTCTGTGACACGCACCGTTACGGTGGTGGCGTCCGCCCTCGTCGTAATTGTTATTCGGCCATCTTCCATGTCACTCACCGCGTAGGCCGCGTTGTCGATCAGGTTTGTCCACACCTGATTGAGCAAGCTCCCGTATGCAGTAATCAGGGGAAGGTCAGGCGCAAAGTCACGTTCAATGTCGATGTCCGCGGTCTTTGACTTCAAGATGAGAAGGGTGTCTGCGATGCCCTTGTTGACGTTCGTAACCTGGACCGGACCTTGATCTAAGAACGAGTACGACTTCAGGGCGGCGACAAGCCCGGCAAGGCGACTCGATCCCTCTTGTATCTGGTCGATAAGGCTTGCGACTTCCGATCTGGCCGCGATTGCACCGGCGATCGCTCCGGCGTCCGACGAATCCGTCAGCGTCGATAGGTCTGCCGTGCTGACCCCGGCGTCCACCAAAGCGGCTGCCGCGTCCCAAGCATCGGTCACGCCGAGGTCGGCCAAAGTCGCCTGCATCAGCTCTTCCTTGTCCGCTCTGGCGAGAGCGCTCAGCTCCGGTGGGTCAGCGCCGAGATCCGGAAGCTCAACGCCCGGCGGCACCGCTACGGCGGCACCCATCAACTTCTCGATGGCTGGGAGGAGTTGTTCTGCGCCGCGCACCACAGCGGATGCAGGGTTGTTCATTTCGTGAGCCAGGCCCGCAGTGAGAACGCCAAGCTGTGCCATTCTCTCTGACCGGCGGACGCGCACTTCGAGCTCACGAGAGCGCTCCAAGAACACATCGAACACCGCACGCATCGCAGTTGCGCTCGAGTTGATCACATCGTCAAAGACGGACCGCGGGATCACAATGAGTCTCGCTTTGGAGTGGGCTCGCGCCGTTGCGTTGCGCTCGCTGCCGGTGAGCAGTGCCATCTCCCCGACAACGACCCCTATGCCGGACATCGCGAGGCGGGCTTCGCGGTCGTCCTCGAGCTTCAGGATCTCGATCTCGCCGGAAGCGACCACGTAAGCGTTGTCGCCTGGGTCCCCCTCATGGAACAGGATTTCGCCGGCATCGAGAACTCGCTCGGTCAGGTGTTTTTCGAGCCGAGCGACATCTTCGGCTGGGAGAGATGCGAATAGCTCGACGGTTGTGAGGTCGAAATCGATCATCTCTAGCACGTTACTCAACGAGTAACAGTGCGGATCTGCGGTCACATTGGTGCCGGCTGTGCCTAGGTGCTGCATCAGCAACCTCCGACGCCGTATCGTGGCGGCATGGGCACATGGGGCACAGGCCCGTTCGACAACGATGCTGCCGCCGACTGGGGCTACGGCCTGGCAGACGGGGGCCTCCATCACATTCTCGTCACGCTCAACGCGGCGGCTGATGCCGGCGATTTCTTCGATGCCGACGAGGGCGCCGAGGCAGTAGCGGCCGCGGAGGCTGTAGCGAGGTTGCGCGATGGTGCCTGGGATGAGTCAGCGCACTCCGCGGCCGTCGACGAGTGGATCAGTCAGCAGACCGGCGAGGTGCCGGCCGATCTTGCTGCGCTTGCCGCCCTGGCGGTGCGGCGTGTGCTCGCCCCTGGATCGGAACTTCTCGACCTGTGGGAAGAAGCCAGCGACCCCGACGCCGACAACTGGCGACGCACTCTCGACGATCTGGTTGGCCGCCTCGACATCTGATCGGCTGAGCCTTATTCAGCCGCTCCGCAATGATCCGATTGGGCGGCCCTGCGCGATCACCGGGGCCCAATCACTTGCGAACAGAACGCGATTCCGGAATGACGATATTCGGTGGCAGCTTCACGTCGAGCAGCGCAACCATCTCACGCAACTTGCGAGACAAAGGGCCGATGCCCAAGAAGGTGCCGTGGCGATCGATGATGACCCGGCGGCCATCCGTGTGGTGCTCGGAAAGGACCACATCTTCGAAACGCACAGTCAGACAGCTGTTCCCTTCGACCGACGAAATGGCCTCGTCGCCGAGGATGTAGCGACGCTTCACGTCGCCCACCTTGTAGCGGTAGGTCTTGCCGCGAACCTGCTCGTCGGCTGCGTCCGGGTCTGGGCTGAAGCCCATGAGCGCACCGCCGCTGGCGATAGCCATGGCTCCTGGCATGATCGCCCGCAGCGCTTCGGCGGCACTCTCAGGCGTGACAGCCCGCATCTCTGGAATCCAGCGCTCCATCTCCATCGAGTCGTGCTCGGCGAGGACGTCGTTGGCAATGCGGAAGACCTCGCCGCGCGCAAGCGAGAGTGGATCCATCACGTGCATCTGCTCTGTCATCGCAACCATCCGCTCCAGCTCCGCCTGAGTCGGGCCCTCTTCAAGCACCGACTCGAGGACAGTGTTGAAGGCAGTCGCGACTTCGCTCGCGTGCTCCGGTTCGCTGTCCGATCCCCAGTAGATGAACACCTCTGTACCTGTGAGGGCCGCGTACTCGTGACCGACCGCGTAAACGCGGCCAAGCTCGTGGCGGATATGTTCATCGGCTCGCATCCGCACCGCGTCCGCTGCCATCCGCAGCGCGACCGATCGAATGCCGAATCCGCCAACGGCAACCCCGTCCTGCTGAGTGCCGATTCTCGTCTTGGTCTCCGGCGAGTAGTACCGACGGTTCGGCGGGAGTTCGAAGCTGTGGCGTCGGCCGCTCGGCAGCGAGAGGCGCATGTCCGCAGGCGGCGGGCCGGTGAGAATCAGCACAGCGTTTTCCGCCGTGAACTTCTCGGCCGCCCACTTGCGGAGATCGCTAACGGCGATCCGGCGGAGGCCGTATTCGGGATACGCCATCACCCCAGGGCCGAACGGGCCGAACCGGAATGTCAGCATCGACGTGAATGAGTTGCTGCGAAAGCGCATGCTCTCGGCGATCAGCACACCGGCCTCAGTTGCGAGGCGATCGGCCGAGAGATCGCTGAGCTCTTCGGTGAGGCGGGCCATGAAGTCGACGACGTCGTCTTCGGCTCCGGCGGCCCACATGCTTGTGAGGTCCATGCCAACGGAGCCGTTGTACGGGTGTGTCACCTCGCGTAGAGGCGCCATCGCCAGATGCTCCACCAGGTGGGTGATACCGCGTTCCACGAGCTGCTCGTCGCCGATACCGACGCGAAACGTCAGTGTGGCTGTGAACGGCTGGCCAGCGTCGGTCCAGAAGGTCTGGACTCCGTCGACAACCGTCTCGTGAACGATTGGGATGTCAGTTGTCATGTATGTGTCACGGTGCGTCATTGTCGCACCCGCCTCTACTCGTATCGCGTGTTGACACCTGCAGAGAGATCGCATCAATGCGCCTTGGGGACCGGGTGCCGGAGCACCCGGTCTTTCCAAGGCGTTTCTAGAACGGCCATCGGGCATTCTGGAAGTTCTCCAGGGTTGCCATCAGGCGGAATGCCGCGTCCGAGAATCCACCGATTTCGTAGTGGCCGGCCTTGCCAACTGCGAACGGTGTTGCTCGGTAACCGCCGGTGTTGAAGATGAAAACGGACACGCCTGCCAGCTCCGGAACCTGGTCGGCTGTCTGCATGTCTGAGAACACCACGATGCGGTCGTGGCCGTCATACCAGCGCTTGATTGCGCGACCCAGGCGAGTGCCGTGGCCAACGACACCGATGCGTGACTCGACGCGCTCAATTGTGCGCAGTACTGACTGGCGGCGGCGGAACGGAATCATCTCTGACTCCGTAGCGAAGGAGACGAGCTCAACATCCTTCGACTTGCCGGCCAGTGCGGCCGCGAACAGGGCGGCGATCTCGAAGTGGCGAACCTTCGAGTGGCGTGACACCGGCGACGTCATCGACGCCGACGTGTCTGTCAGCACCAGAGTGCGGCCCGGCAGCTCAGGGATGTTGCCAACCGAGAGCTCCAGCGCCTTTTCCAGTGTTGGCGCCCAGTCCAGTGACGGCACGTTCTTGTATGCCGACCAGAAGCGGTATGGGAACTGACGCGACTTCGCAACGCGCTCCGGGTGCGCCAGCACCTCACGTACGAAGCGTGCCCGCTCCGGCGAGATTCCGGCCTCGTCGAAGTTGCGCAGGTTGCGCAGCAGAGCCATGTAGCCCATTGAAGGGATCACGGAATCCCACGCCTCGGCGTCCATGCCGCCCGGCAGCCAGCCGGACAGCCACTCCCAAGTTGCGCCGGACTCCTTCAGGAGTTCTGGGCCCTGGGAGCGCATTGCCTCACGACGTGCGTCCTTGTCCATGCGTACCTGCTTCGCAGGTCCGTCTGCAGTTCGCTCTGCGAACTGCTCGCGCAGGAACGCCCGTCGCTCATCCTTGTCAATCGCCTCGAGGTCGTGGCGACGGCGGATCATTGTGAGAGCCTCAGGCACCTCGAGTGCCTCTGGGTGGTGGCGACGATCCAGCAGGTAGCGGAACACCGCTGACTGCTTCTCGTCACGTGGCTTCGGGTGGGTCAGCTCGATGACGTCACCCATACGCCATGCGCGCGACACGCCGTCGTACTTCAGAGCTGCGTACTCCGAGTACATACGGCGCACCGCGTCGGCGACACCGCGCTTGACCGGCTGCGGGATCTTGCGGCCGTGGAACTGTGTCCAGTAGCCCAGGATCTCGGCAGGCTCGTCGGCACGGGCGACGGCAGAGTCGATGACCTTGCGGCCATGTGGTCCACCGGCAGCCAAGTACTCGGCAGCCGCTACAACAGCCGCTGAGCGCATCAGGGCGTCGTTGCGCAGCCATGGAACGAAGCGCTGCATCCACTCCGGGTCCTCGCGAGTCACCTTGTGGATCAGCTGGACGAAACGCTCGTCGCGTGCGTAGGCACCCTCGTAGAAGGTCGCCTCGCCGACCATGTTCGTAATCGCCAGCAGGAACAGCTCGGACTTTGGGTCGCGGACGAGGGCCCGAGCGCCCTCAAATGTGCGTGCGGTCGGCTTGCCGACCGTCTTGATTACTGAGCGGACCATTGGTCGCACTCGCTTTGCTGAGAACTTGCTCATCTGTAGCTCACCTCCTTGGGAGTGGTTGACACGACTTCGTTGTGAAGGTCGTTGCGGCGGTTCTCGGGTATCCGGTATCCGGATTGGACCGGAACCGAAACGTTTCTTGTTTTCTGGGGGGTGCTGAGAATGAGATGCGGTGCGGGACGCATACGCGCCCCGCACCGTCTTCCGTTGCCGAGAACAAGGTGGCGAAGGTTGGCTGACAGGCCCCGCTCCAACCCACCGCAGAAAGACGAATCACTTACGCCATCTGTATGCCTGCCGCGGTCTCTCACACCGCACGCCGTGTTGAGTGAAGTAGCCCTCACCGGCACATCGCAACGGAGATCTGAGTCTCTCCCCCTTGAGCCGAAGGCTCATTTGGGGGGAGCACCCGGCGTAGCCGGGGGAGGGGGGTGCTGAGTGCCCGCTGGCACATCGTGCTCGCCGTGCCTGACTACCTCAGCTCCCCCTCCGTCCGATCGCTTCGCGATCGTGCACCTCCCCCAACGCTCGGCAAGGCCTCGCTGGGGGAGGAGATATTCGGCCTTCCTGCCCGCATACGACGCGCGGCAGGTAGAGGCCGGAAGGTGTCGGGTCACTGCTGAGAACAAGACGAGCCAGCATGGGGAATCGAACCCCAGGGACGGCGCCAGCCGCCCCTTTCGCCTGTGAAGTACGCCAACTCTGCGCAACAGAGTGACCCAGTACGTCGAGTGGGAATCGAACCCACATGTCGATTGACCACGGTTTCTGAAACCGCTGCGTATACCTAGTTCCGCCATCGACGCGGGCTTGCTGCGCAAGCCCGTTGGCAGTTTGCGTTGCAAACTGCTGCTTGAGCTCCACAACAATGAGAATGCGGAGCAAGAATCACGTTCGAGTTCGCTTTTGCGAACTCGTGCTGCGTACTTGCTTAGCAATGTGGAAGACTCCCTGCCATGGCAATCCTTTTGGATCCGGCGGGGTATGGGCATAGCCCGGAGGCGTGGCTCGCGTCCTTCCAGCGCGAGCTGCCCGACATGGAGATAAGGCTGTGGCCAGATTCTCCTGCGCCCGAGGAGATTGAGTTCGTGATTGCGGTCCGGCATGATCCGGCGTTGCTGGCGACCTACAAGAATCTCCGGGCGGTTCTTGCCATGGGGGCCGGTGTGGAGCAATACACGAGCCCCGGTATGCCGGACGTGCCTGTGGTGCGACTCGAAGAGCCCTCCATGTCAAGCGAGATGGCGGCATACGTCACTCACTGGGTGGTGCACTTCCAGAAGCGAATGGATGTCCATCGCGACAACCAGGCTCGACCGGTCTGGCAGACAGAGCCTTACACGGCGGCCGATCACTACCCGGTTGGGATTCTGGGGTTCGGTCGGATCGGAAAGCGTATTGGCGGCGTGCTGCACGATCTTGGATTCCCGATCAACGCATGGTCCCGCACGGGCAACTTCGAACCATGGGCCGAATCGTTTGCAGGACCTGAAGAGCTCGGTGGGTTCCTCAGCGCGTCCGCTGCTGTCGTCAACGTGCTGCCCAGTACCAAGGCGACCCGCAAGCTGATGGACGCCGACCGGTTCGCTCAGTGTCGCCCGGACGCTCTCTTCATCAACCTCGGCAGGGGAGCGACTGTCGACGAGACTGCTTTGCTTGCTGCACTCGAATCGGGCCAAATCGGCAATGCGGTGCTGGACGTGACCGACCCTGAGCCAATGGATCTCAACAACCCGTTGTGGAGCCACCCGAACGTGAGAATCACCCCCCACGTTGCGGGCTTCACTGTCATCGGTCCGGCGAGCAACGTGATTGCCGCCAACATCCGGCGCATCCTTGCTGGCGAAGAGCCCTTCCCCCTCGTAGAACGCGGGCGGGGCTACTAGGTCTTGTGCGGCCGGCGGGAATCGAACCCGCGCCTCCGGTCTGGCAAACCGGCGTGCTGCCTGGCTGACACCACGACCACTAGGAAGGTATCTGGTATCTGGTATCTGGTAACCGGTACCGGATACGGGATACGAGATACGACCAAAGGTGAGTGACGGCCGGGGTTCGAACCCGAAGCTCCGGCCTATGGCCGGTGTGTTGCCAGATTTACACCACCGTCTCACGAGTGCGGTCGGAGAGACTCGAGCTCTCACTGGTCGAGGTACGTTTGGCTATCGGCAGGACAGCAAGGCGTCGTCCGCGTCGGCCTCACCCAAAACCACCTCGATTCGGGTTGGAAGCCCGACGTGCTACCGCCTAACACCACGACCACCTATGACGTATCTGGTATCCAGTAGCCGGTATCCCGACGTACTCGGTACCTACCGGATACGGGATACCGTCCCCGAGGGAAGAGCCGGAGTCGAACCGGCTTGGACGTGCTTTGCAGGCACGGTGCTTACCGTTCGCATTCTTCCCAGGATGGACAATGAGGAGGCTCTGGCGAGCCCCCTCACGTGCCCTTGTAGTTGAGGACGGCCTGTAGTCGATGGCGAACCTTCACCAGGTCCGCCGACAGGCGCATTACCTCGTTGATGTCCTTGTACGCGTCCGGGTGCTCGTCGACGAGCTTTGCGGCCTTGTCGCCGAGCCAAGCCCGGTCGCCCATGGCTGCCTCCAGGCTTTCGACGCTCAATGTCTTCTTGGCCTGGGTGCGGGACATGCGACGGCCGGCGCCGTGGGCGCTGGACATGTACGACTCGGGGTTACCCAGGCCCGCAACGATGTACGTGTCCGTACCCATCGAGCCAGGGATGATTCCGAGCTGGCCGGAGCGAGCCGAGATGGCGCCCTTGCGGGTCACCCAGATCTCGTTGCCAAAGTGCATCTCCTGCTCCGTGTAGTTGTGGTGACAGTTGACGCGCTCGCGCTCTCGACCCTTGCCAATGAAGCGGAAGAGCTCCCTCAGCGCCGCGTCGAGCATCGTCTCTCGGTTCGCCCGGGCGTAGGCCTGGGCGAACAGCAAGTCGGCGATGTAGTGGTCGAACTCCGGCGTGCCCTCGAGCAGGTACGCCAGGTCCGGGTCTTCCAAGCCGATCTCGAAGCGCTTGGCGACAGACTTTGCCTCGGCAATGTGCGACTGGGCCAGCTGGTTTCCAATGCCGCGTGAGCCGGAGTGAAGTACGAGCCAAACGGTCCCGTCTTCGTCGAGGCTCACTTCTGCGAAGTGGTTTCCGCTGCCCAGCGTGCCCATCTGCTCGTAGGCCTTCTTGTCCTGACGATCCGACAGCTCGCTACGCGGCCGGTTCGTCTCGAGCCAGTCGGCGGCGCGCTTCTGCGCCCGCCAGTGGCGGCGGTCGTGGCCTCGGCCGACGCCGGCCGGCACGACGTCGGCGATCTTGCCGAGCAAGGGCGTCAGATCGTTGGGCAGATCCTCGGAAGTGAGGTCGGTGCGGACGGCGGCCATGCCGCAGCCGATGTCGACGCCGACACAGGCCGGGATCACAGCGCCCTCAGTCGGCACGACGGAACCAACCGTGGCGCCGAGCCCGAGGTGGGCATCCGGCATCAGGGCAACGTGGCCCGCCACGATGGGGAGCCGGGCGGTGCGCTGTGCCTGGAGCATCGTCTTCTGGTCGAGGTCTGTGGCCCAAACCTTGAGCTTGTCGTTGATTACCTGCATGGCTCCTCCTTTCGAATTATCGCGGTCTGCCTCGCAGTTGTCTGAGAATTGCCGTTGGCGACTTCTCGTACCTGCTTGCTTTGCAGGCAGGCGCTCCCGCACAGGGATTCGAACCCCAACCTCTTGGTCCAGAGCCAAGTGTGCTTCCGTTACACCATTCGGGAAAGAGGGCAGCTGTGGCTGCCAAGCGGAGGGTGAAGGATTTGAACCTTCGTGGGAGTCACCCCAGCCTCGAGTTAGCAACCCGGCGCATTACCTCTCTGCCAACCCTCCGTGTGTGGAGTTGCGTAGCAACTCCGGACGGACTCGCCGGAGGCGAGTGCGCAGCATCCCGGCGCATTACCTCTCTGCCAACCCCTCTATCAGCCCTCGGGATACCGGCTACCGGATACCGTCCTAGAGGAAGGTAAAGGAGTCGAACCCTCGGGCTACACCCGGCCTGGTTTTCAAGACCAGTTGCGCACCGCCGCGCACTACCTTCCGCGTGTCGATCGAATCGGGATTTGATCGAGTTTCTCCGCAACCCTGGAGCCGTGCTCCGTAGTTGCGCGGCCTCTCGGCCGCGCTCATTGTCTCGGCTCAGTCACATGTCCTTCGCCTCGGGGCAAAGCCAGCGCCCCTGGAGAAGCTTGGCCCGGCAGGCCCGCTCCAACCCAACGCAGTCGTCGAGCGACTTACGACGCCTCTGCGCCTGCCGCGGTTACTCAAGCCGCACGGCCGGGTGGAGAGGACGAGCCCTCACCGACACATCGCGACAGAGTCAGATGTCGGAAGTCAGCTGACAGACATCAGATAGAACGAGCCTTCCGGCCCTCTCCACTCGGAGCTGAACCGGTTCTTTGCCACAGGGCGCGCAATGTCTTCGAAATGGCATCTATGCATCGGCACTAGCGCCGGATATATTCCGCGCGAGTCGGGCACATTCAGTGCCTGCGCTTCTTAGGACAACTCATGTCAAAGATCTCGACCCTTCTCCTCAGCCTGCTCTTGATCTCCTCCTGCGGGGGCTCGAGCGAACCGAGCGACTCCGCCGTCTCGTCCAGCACTTCGGCAACGCCCACAACCAGCGAAGCGACCACCACTACCTCCAGTACGACCACGTCGACCACAACAACCATCGCCGCAACCACCACGAGTGCAGTCCCGCCCGTTGCTGCCCGCGTCGTCTGGGATGGCAAGTCCTGTAGCTACGAAGGCCCCGAAACCGTCCCGGTCGGAACCGTCATCTCGGTACAGTTCAGCAACGAGGCTGAGATGGTGGCCGACCTCGAGATCGACTACCTGCCTAGTGACGTGACCCTCGAGCAGGGGATTGCCGCTTGGCCCGCCGAGATGTCGAGCGCCGACCAGATTCCGGCCAACACGTATTTTGTGACGGGAATCCCCGAGTACCCGCAGTCCGTGGAACCCGGCGCAGCGGCCTCTGCCGAAGTGAAGACCGTCGCCGCTCGTATCCACACGTTCATATGCTTCCAGGGCGGCGCCAACGCCGCAGTCCAGTCTGTGAGCGTCGCAACGAAGGGTCTCACGGTAACGGAGGTGTGACGGGCGAGCTGCTGTCGACCCTGCGGGGCGGGTCAGGCGAATCCACCTGAGCTGGGCATGCGGGCAACGACGCCGGCTGTGGTCAGCAGTGCGGTCCTGACGCTTCGGTCATCAGCGTGTAAGCGGCAGCAAGCTCCGTGCAGTCGGCCCCTTCGACATAGCCACTGACGAACCGGTCGCCGCCGAGGACCCAGGCGATGATCTCGGCGGCTTGCTCTTGTCCCATGTGCCACCAGGCGCCGTCATGGTGCCCGGCGTCGAGGCCGCGATGTGCGATGAATTCGTCGCGATCGGTGCTGCTCATGTGCTCGAAGCTCCAGGCGTTGGCCAGCTCGTGCAACACCGTGCTCAGCGGCATGATCGTGTAGTGCTGGCCCGGAGGATCGTCCCCTCCCGTCACCTCAACTTCGAAGTGTCGGCGGTTGACCGACCTGTGTCTGCGTGGTGGGACCACAAGGAATTGAACCCTGTCGAGCTTGCCGAGTGAGTTGGGCAACCGGCGCCCTACGGCGTTGTGGTCCATGTGGGTGTGGATGTAGCGGTGCTTGTTCGTCGCTCATTGTTGTGGGACCACAAGGAATTGAACCCTGTTCTTCGGGGTAAGAACCCGCTGCATCGCCATCAATGCTTCAGTCCCGTGGAACGCTGTGAACCGATTCGAGGCAGGACATATCGTGCTCTACCACTGAGCTACCGGCCGAAGCCGAGCGGGATTCGAACCCGCGACCCCGTCATTCTGAGTGAAGTAACCCGTCTCTTCGCATCAGCGTTCGTACCCAGCGACGGAATCGAACCGCCGTAGCCTGTTTGTAAGACAGGAGCTCTCCCATTGAGCTAGCCGGGCTTGTTTCGATCGAATCAGGATTCGATCGAGTTTCTCCGCAACGCTGAGAGCGTTGCTTCGTAGCTGTATGGCCTCTCGGCCATGCTCTCTGCCGTTCCCGACCGCACAGTCGCTCGGGAACGGGGAGTCGGCACAATGGCCTTCAATGGAACGAAGCGAGAACAAGTCGAGGCAGGTTTGCCAGTCTCTGTGGGACCGCGTTGGAGTCGAACCAACATGCTTGCCTGAAGTAACCCGCCACTTCACATCGCTTCGTGACCCACGTGGCCGCAGTTCTGCGAAGCAGAAGCTGCGTAGGGACTCGCGAAGCGAGTCCCCGTAGACCAGGTGGGAGTTGAACCCACTTGCTCCTCTTTATCAGAGAGGTACCTGGACCGTTCGGCTTCTGGTCTGTGTTTCGGGCAAATCAGGACTTGCCCGAGTTTCTCCGCAACGATGAGGGCGTTGCTTCGTGGCTGAATGGCCTCTCGGCCATGCTCACTGCCAGGTCCGACCGCCGTGTCGTTCAAACCTGATTGGTCGGCACAAAGGCCTCCCTGGTGGTACCCCCAAGAGTCGAACTTGGTTCTCCCGGGCTTCAACCGGGCGCTTGTGCCGTTTCAGCTTGAGCACCTAGCCGAGTTTGCGCAGCAAACTCGAACGGACTTGCTTCGCCGCGATCGGGAGCCGCAGTTTGCGGAGCAAATCTGCTTATGTGTTCGCCTCGGCGAACACACGTGGACCTAGTGAGATTCGAACTCACACCTCCCACCTTGCAAGGGTGGCGCTCTCCCGTTGAGCTACAGGCCCGTGGCTGCCACCGGCACCGATCGGGAATGGTGCTGGCGACAGCTGCTCCGAAGGAAGGACTCGAACCCTCACCTCTCTCCTTAACAGGGAGTTGCTCTACCAATTGAGCTACCTCGGAAAGGGCGACGCAATGGCCGCCAGTACCCCCGGGAGGACTCGAACCTCCATCGCCTGGGTTAAAAGCCCAGCGCTCTTTCGCATTGAGCTACAGGGGCTTGAGTACCGCTGGAGGGAATTGAACCCCCATCTTCTGGTTCGAAGCCAGAGATGCTGTCCGTTGCACCACAGCGGCGCGGACGGCGGCACAAAGGCCGCCGGAACCTCCTGCAGGACTCGAACCTGCATCGGCGGGGTAGAAGCCCGTTGCTCTTTCCCTTGAGCTAAGGAGGCGTGCGTACCGAGTCAGGGAATTGAACCCCGCCAGCTTCCGCGCCGGCTTTACAGGCCGGATGGCATCCCAGTGCCGAACTCGGTGTAGTGGCTCGACCGGGACTCGAACCCGGTTTTGCAGGTTGAGAACCTGCGGTCCTACCCATGGACGATCAAGCCGTACCCCCGCTGAGACTCGAACTCAGCTCCTCGGGTTGAAAACCCGAAATCTTCTCCCATAGACGACGGGGGCGCGTCTCGAGATAGCTAGCACTGTCGTAAATCAGCTTGGAACAGCGTCAACGTGAGGCGACGGCTTGTGGGCCTAGCCCTCGGCAACGGCCTTCAGCTTGGCGAGGCCCTTTTCGAAGTCGGGGCCGACCATCTTGTCCATGCTCTTGAAGATCCCCATGATCTTGGTCATCAGGGTGTTCTTGCCCGTCATGGCCCACGAGACCTGAGTGCCATCGCCGGACGGAGCCAGCGTGAGCTTTGTCTTGTTGGTTGCCTTGAAGGGCTTCAAGAACTCGAGGTCGATGTGTATCTCGGCGTCCTGTTTGGCGTCGGTGATCTCCATGCTGCCCTGGCCAACCTTGCGGTTGCCGGTCCAGGAGTACTTGGCGCCAACTCCAGAGTCGGCTCCCGAATAGGTCTTCGACATGTCAGGATCGAGCTCCTCCCACGGGGACCATGCGGTCCAGTTGTGGAAGTCGATCATGTGCGAGTACACCTCACCCGGCGAGGCGTTGATGGTGGTCGAGCGCTCGACCGTATATGTGTCAGCCATGGGTTGAGCGTAACGGGCCGGATCTGCGATCGCGGGGGAGGAGACAGCGCCTTGGCTTCCCCCTCCGTCCTGCTCCTTCGTCGCAGGCCACCTCCCCCAAACGTTTCCCACTTCGTGTGAAACGGGGGAGGAGACAGGCGGCGCAGACGGGATTCGAACCCGCATCCTTCTGATCGACAGTCAGTTGCTCTGGCCTTTGGAGCTACTGCGCCATTGAACCCCCGGAGGGGTGCCGAATGGGGTTTGTTTCCCACAACAGGGGCGAAGAGTCACTAGGTGAAAAGCCTCCCTGAACTTCAAGTTGTCCCGCCGGACACATACCTACGAGGCCGCCGCCCGCGTAGCTGCACCTCACCGTATCGGCCTGGCGCAGGCTGTATGCCTTGAATGCGTTACGGGCCGGCCTTCGCTGTACCCGTTCTTCTGCCATCGGCATAGAGCGCCCCCGTCGGGGTGCTCCGTCAAGATGGGAGGGATCGAACCTCCATCCCCGGCTCCCAAAGCCGGTGCTCTTCCATTGAGCTACATCCTGGAAGCGGGCTGCGCGGTGCGCTCGCGCCTCCGCATCCCCCTCCGACCCTCCTTCGTCGGGTCACCTCCCCCAGACGTTTCCCGCCGAAGACGGCGTGAAACGGGGGAGGAGACGGAGCCGGAGCCGAGAATCGAACTCGGACCTTCTGGGTACAAAGCAGAGGCTCTTCCGTAGAGCTACTCCGGCGTGTGCGACCTGTGGCCGCGGTATCCCGTATCCGGTATCCCGTAGGTATCCGGATGCGGGATACCGGGTACCGCCTGGTGGAGCCGAGGCTTGGCAGGTGATCGAGGTATCGAACCCCGCTCGGCTGGCTTTGGAGGCCGGCCTGGGCCCAGCCCATCACCTTCGGTCGGGAAGGCAGGATTCGAACCTGCACCTCAGGGCTTATGAGACCCTCGCTCTACCGGATTGAGCTACCTCCCGAGAAGAAGCACTTGGTACCTGGTACTTAGTACTTGGTACTTCTCAAATGGGGTGGCCGACCGGGATTGAACCGGCGTCTCCGGGATCACGACCCGGCGCTCTAGCCATTGAGCTACAGCCACAGTGCCCTGCGCAAGAATTGAACTTGTCAAGGGCGAACACGAGCTCGGCAACCGGCGCCCGAAGGCGGCAGTTGGGCATTTCCGCTGCGGTATGTAGCAGCGGGAGGACCAGCTCGGTCAGTGCCCTGCGCAGGGATTGAACTTGTCAAGGGCGAACACGAGCTCGGCAACCGGCGCCCGAAGGCGGCAGTTGGGCATTTCCGCAGCGGTATGTAGCAGCGGGAGACCATGGCTCGGTCAGTGCCCTGCGCAGGGATTGAACCTGTCAAGGGCGGACACGAGCCCGGCAACCGGCGCACTATGGCTATCGGTTGGGCATTTCCGCAGCGGTATGTAGCAGCGGGAGACCATGGCTCGGTCAGTGCCCTGCGCAGGGATTGAACCTGCACCCTTCGGCTTCGCAAGCCGCTGCTCATCCTTTGAGCTTCCAGGGCATATCCGGTGGCAGGGGATGGGCGCGACGGAGGCTGCGTGTTATTGGCCGTAACTATGTGGCGACCTCCGTTGCACCTATCCCCAAACCACCGGGTTGAACGGGAACCGAAGTTCCCGCTTTGATGCGATCTCTCTGCAGTTTTCAAAAAGCCTCGGGGAGAGGACTTGGGTCCGCTCCGGTTCTTCAAAGTTTCGAATCTCGTTTCGGGCAAAGAAAAAGCCGCCCGTGGGGGCGGCCTCGTGGTCAATGAAATCTGAACAGATCCGTCAGATCGCACTGCCCCCTAGGGCCGCCTGCTTGCTATCAAGTTCCGCCATACCGGCTGGCCGGACGCTCTGTCCGGACGCGCTCAGCCAGGCGCAACGGCGCGAGGTATTCCTCGTGCCGCCCAACTCAGCTATATGGATGCGGGCTTGATAAGCCACGTTGGTTTCCTTTCCCACCGGCCGCCGTGATGGCTGGCCGGCAAAACAAAAAGCCGCAACGCCCCCTGACGGGGTGTTACGGCCGGAGCGAATATCGCACAGCTCCCGGCGCGGTGTCAAGGAGTTTCTTCTGTGACCCGGATCGGGTCATGTGATTTCTTCGAGAAAGCGGGCGACCGATGTGGCTACTTCCTCCCACCGGCGATGCAGCATCATGTCGTGGGGGAAGCCGTCGAAAATGAGCGGCGCGACACCATAGGCCTCAGCCGTTTTCTCAGCTTCTCGGACGCTGAAAAGAGCGTCTGCGGTTCCTGCGATCACCATCACCGGAGCCTCTGTTCTCTCCGGCTTCGGTAGGGCCAGACCCATCATGTCGAGGTAGGTGAGAAATGACTCGTCCTGAAGCATGCTGTGCAGCTCGGCCACCTCTTCGGCACCCATGTCGTCTCCAAACAGGAACTCACGGGCCAGCTCTTCGGTGGCGACGACGGGCCACAGGCTCATAGTCACGACCAGCTTCGCGAATTGAAGGGGGTGACGGCGGGCGAAACGAAGGCTCGCAGCCATTGTGCCCGAAACCGGCACGGAAGCGACCAAGACAGCTCCTGCGACATCATGCGTCTCCATGTACTTCTGTGCCAGATAGCCGCCCATGGAGTGGCCGATGAGGACAGGTGGACGTTCGAATCGCTCAGCTACGGCGGCGATGTCTTCGATGAATCCGCCGTGCTTGGCGAATCGAAGCGACCCCTTGTCGGGCGAGTTACCGTGATTGCGCAAGCTCATGGCAAATGAGTGCCAGCCCCGGTCGGAGAAGAAGTCGAGCCAACCGCGATCCCAGCACCAGGCACCATGCCAGGCCCCGTGGATGAAGAGCAGCGGCGTCCGGGTCCGCCACTCTCGAGACGGTCGGGATATCACTTCCAACATGACCGCATTCTGGCCTACGATCCGTGTTCGGCTGCGGACGGTGCGGTAGTAAGCCGCTGGGTCCAACTGCTGTGAACGTTGCAACCGTGCCCATGTTGCGCACAAAAGCACAGGGCCCGATTAACTCGAGCCCCGTGCTATCACCTGAGGGTCTTTGTGCCGCCGCTGGCGCGCTACCTAACAGCTGCGACCGGCCCTCATATGGGAGACCTATGCCTCACACACGCATGTTGCGACCGGCGGGGGTATGGGCAATAGAGGCAAACGGCCCTTAATTGCCGTTGTGGAGCCTCTCGAAGAGCCCGCCGCGGCGCGGCTCTGGCATTTCGTCCATCGGCAGCAGCTCAGGCATTTCGGCCGGCATCTCCGCAACCTCCGAGGCATAAAGCTCGGCTCCCTTCTTGGCGGTGAGGCCGTGTAGAAAGACACTGGCCAGAACGGTCAAAGATACGACCTCGACGATCACGTCGGAGTGACCGAGTTCAGCCTCGTCAAGGATGAGTAGAGCGAACAGGATTGAAGCAAGCCCGCGAGGTCCGAACCATCCGAGGAAGAGGGCTGTCGACTTGGCGCAATGAGTGCCGATGAGTGAAATCGCCACCGGCGCCATGCGGATCACAGTAAGGCTCAGAACGACATATACCAGCCGCTGCCACGTGACGGTGGACATAGCGGGAGCTACCAGCTCGATGCCAAAGAACAAGAAGGTCATCCACGTCGCGAGCTCGCCGAGATCTTCCGCCAGGTCGGCCGCCGTTTCGTGCATCATCTGGGTAGCAACTCCGAAGGCAATCCCCGCGACGAATGCCGCAACAAAGCCGTTCCCCGCGATCACGCTCAGCTCAGTAGTCGTGAATGCGATCACAGCGATCGAGAGCGTCGCCAACTGCCGGGCTGCGCCCGTGATCCACGAGCGTTGCCACGCTTGGTGGATCATCCAGCCGCCCGCCGTCCCTATGACGAGTCCCACGATTATGCCGAGACCGATCTCCCGCATCGCGAACTGAACCCAATGGGCGGACGTGTTCAGGTCGTAGCCGGCGGCCGCAACCGCCATCAGTGCCATAACCACAGGAAGGGCGATGCCGTCGTTGAGTCCGCTCTCGACGTTGAGCACCTGCCGCACGCGGACCGGCACCCGCTTGTTGGTGATGACGGCCTTACCAAGAGCCGCGTCCGTAGGAGCGAGGATCGCGCCAATCAAGAATCCCTCGGCCAGCGAAATGTCGGGAATCAGCCACGCGGCCGCCAATCCGCCCGCAACGATGGTGAGCGGGAGCCCAAACCCCAGGAGCCTCCCAGGCATGCGGAACTGGCTGCGGAGAATGCCGATGTCGATGCGCGTCGCGTCGGCAAACAGAACGACGACCAACGTTGCCTCGGTCAGCAATCGGACGCCCTCGTTTTCCAGGGTTAGGTCCAAGATGCCGACTCCGTCGTCGCCGATCAGCCAGCCGATCAACAGGAAAACCATCGGAGCGGTCACCGCCCATCTCACCAGGTACCGCGAGAACAGGGCGTAGAGGAAGATGATTACAGCGACGCTGAGAAGGCCGGACAACTCCACGAAGCCAATCTAAGTGATCGTGAATTGCCTAGCAGCGGAAGGCGAGACGCTGGGGAGCTATGAGCGCAGGATCTAGGCCGTATGACGTGACGCTCAGGGGTGCCGTGCCTCCGGTGATGAGGCCGGCCGTCAAGCGCGACAAGGCCGGACTCGACAGGATGCCGTAGCCGCCCTGTCCCGCCAGCCAGAAGAAACCGTCGACTGCAGGATCGAAGCCCACTACCGGCAACCCATCCGGTACGAATGAGCGGAGTCCCGCCCAGGCTGCCTTGATGGTCCGTATCTGCATTGTCGTGACGCTCTGGATGCGGTCGATCGCAATGGCAACATCGATTTCCTCGTGCCGGATATCTTGGGGATCGACCGGGGTCTGGTCGCCTGGTGAACCTAGTAGGTGCGGCCCCTCTGGGCGGAAGTAGAAATCGTGCTGTGCTTCGACGACCATCGGCCAGCGCAGATGGTCCAACTGTGCGGGAGGGGCGAACGTGAAGGCCGTGCGTCGTTTCGGCTGGAGTTGGATCGGGTCGAGGCCTGCCATCGCTCCGACAACGTCGCACCATGCTCCAGCTGCATTTACCACGACGGCGGCGTCATCGACTGTGCCGGGTGTCGTCACGCGCCAACCGGAGCCCACCCTCTCGAGTGCGGTCACGGGCGTGCTCGTGGCAAGAGTTCCGCCACGCCGTTTCAGGCCGTTCAGAAAACCCTGATGTAGAGCGTGCACATCGATATCCATTGCAGTCGGCTCGAATACACCGCCTGCCAACTCATCGCTTCGCAGCACCGGGCACATCCCCGCCGTCTCCTGAGGCGAGAGCTTCGCCACTGTCGGAACCATCTCGATTTGGTCCCGGTAGAAGGCTTCAATCTTCTCTTCCTGGCCATGAAGGGCGAGGAAGAGAACGCCGCGTTCGTGGAGGATCGCTGTGTCGCTGAAGCCGTCGGGTGGATGAAGGAGGAAGTTGCGTGATGCCATTGCGAGGTGCCTGATAGGCGCCGGGCCGTCGCACTCCGTGAACAGGGCAGCAGAGCGCCCAGTCGAGTGGTAGCCCGCGGTTGCTTCCATCTCGAATAGCTTCACCGAACCGTGTGCGGACAACTCATATGCGGCGGAGGCTCCGGCGATGCCTGCACCGATTACAGCGAAGTCGATGGCCATCAGTCGAAGACGATCACGTTGCGGACCACTTCACCAGACTTGGCGGAAGCGATGGCTTCGTTGATGTCATCGAGGCGGTACGTATTGGTGACCAACTTGTCGAGTACGAGCTCGCCGCGACCGTATTTCGCTGCAAGCAGCGGCACATCATGAGCCACATCGACTGAGCCCATCTTGGAACCGATGAGCCTCAATCCGGCCGTCGCGAAGTCCGCAGTGTCGAACCTGAGAAGGTCACCCGACGCTGGCAACCCGACAACTGTCAAGGTTCCTCCAGGGCGCAGCAGCCGAAGGGACGCCTCGACCGCTCTGGAGCTGCCGACCGCTACGAACACGTAGTCTGCGCCGCGGCCTCCGGTCAGGGCCATGACTGCCGAACGTGCGTCCTCGGTTGCACTGTTGACGCCCGATGTCGCGCCAAGCGACATGGCAAAGTCGAGCTTGTCGTCGCGGATGTCGACTGCGATGACCGGGTCGGCACCAGCGTGAATCGCTCCCTGGATGCAGTTGATTCCAACGCCGCCTGTGCCTACGACCGCAACGCTGGCCCCTGCCGGTACCGCTGCTGTCTTGACGACTGCGCCGAAGCCCGTGACTACGCCGCATGCAATCAGCGCGGCACTCGTCTTCGGAATGCTTGCGGGCACTTTGGCAATCTGAGATTGGTGAACGACTACTTGTTGGGCAAACGCGCCGGACGACATCGCCTGCCAGATCTCCTCGCCTGTCTCTGCCGAATGGAGCGGTGCTTCGCCGGCGAGCCTGAAATCCCCTTGGCACAGGTGCGTGTCGCCGCCTGCACATAGGTAGCAAGTGCCGCAACTGCGGACCAAGGTCACTACGACTGAGTCGCCCGGCGAGTACTCGGTCACCCCCAGGCCTACTGCTTTGACCGTGCCTGAGGCTTCGTGCCCGAATATCGCCGGGAGCTGACCACCCCATCGGCCATCCATGTACGAGATGTCCGAGTGGCAAACGGCACAGGCTGCAACGTCGATCAGGACCTCAGCGTGTCCCGGGTCGGCGATCGTCACCTCCTCGATCGTGAGAGGCGCTCCGAACTCTCTACAGACGGCCGCGCGCACGCAACCTCCTTTCGCGACGGGAGTATCGCATCGTGGGAAGACCTGCGGGATAGTTCTTAATATCCGGTCAGCTGCACGAGAGGATTGCATGGCTGAGTCGACGCACGGGACCAGGCTGTCGGTTTTCGCTTGGGCGGTCTATCTAGGTCTGACAGGAACGGCGCTTCTCTTAGTCCCGGACACTCTCACGGACCTCCTCGGAATGGATGGTTCCAAGGACGCCTGGGTACGGGTCGCCGGCGTTGTCGTTCTGGTCGCGGCGGCCTACTACCTCGGTGCGGCGATCCACCGTGCTCGCTGGATGTACTGGTACTCGGTCCCGGTTCGAATCCTGTCCGGCTTGGCGCTGGCGGGGTTGGCGGTGACGCAGGACGTCTGGCAGCTGTTCGTCTTCGGGGCCATCGATGTGCTCGGAGCTGGGTGGACGTTCGCCGGGCTTCGGTGGAAGCCGCTGCCGGAGCCGTTGGAGCCGTCGGCCGGGTCTTAGGCCTGGTTCGTTACTCCCAGGAGAGCTTGGTGGGTTGCGAGTCGGGGGATAGCTCATGCCAGCTCACCTCGGGCCAAAGGCCGGCGATCTGCCCGGCTAGTTCGTGGTTGTCCAGGAAACTGGTTCCGACTTCGAAACGCCTGGTATCGGTGACGAAGGCGATCAACGCTTTGTCCTGGCTGAACTCGATTCCTCGTACGGATTGCCGGCTGATCTCCAGGGCCGGTATGTAGCCGAGGCCAGGGCCAATGGTCGCCGACTCCGGCGTCACTCGCAGCGCGTTGCGCCGCAATAGCGCTTTCACGGTGAATCGCGCTGTGAACCAAATCGCGACGGCTGCGAGTAGATAGACGAGAAGGCCGGCGCCGTTCTCGGTCGCACTGCCGGCAAGGGCGTATCCGACAGCCCCAAAAACCAAAGACATCGCGAGAGAGGCCGATAGGCCGGCAACGAGGCGCGGTGTGCTCAACGACGCGGCAACTTGCCAGTCGGTGGGGAGTTCCCGTTTCGGCCCAGCCTTTGTGGGCATGAGTGGCAGGCGCGGCTTGCCTCCGCGCAAGCGGAGAGGGCGGCGCTTCGTATATCCCTGAATGACGTCAATCCCAAGTGAACCGGCGGCGGCGACGATCAGCGCCAAAGCCAGCAGAGCTCCAAAGCGGGAAGGTCGATCGAGGTCGGACGCGGCCACGCGGAACGATGCCGCCAGCGCCGTACCTGCGGCGAGAAGCAATGCCAGCCGAATCCAAGTGTCAGTCTTGTGACTCACCGGTGCAGCTTATGGCCACCGTGAGGAATGATCGCCGCACAGGCTACGTTCGCTTCGATATGCGAAGTGCAGTCGTATTCAGTGCCGGCGGAGTAGCCGGCTGGGCCTATCACGCCGGCGTCGTCGGCGCACTGCGCGACAAGGCCGGTTATGACGCGAACAGCGCCGATCTGATCATCGGCACGTCGGCGGGAAGCGCAATTGCTGCTGGAGTTCGAGCCGGCCTCACGGCCGATGAGTTGCTGGGACCTGTGCAGTCGCCTCCTACGCCTGAACAACGAGCAAAGATGATGACATATGTGAAATCCCGTGCCCGGAAGGTGCGGTTCCTATCTCCAACTCTCGCGCACCGGGCGACCCGCAATGGCGCCGGCTGGCTGCTGGCCACGTCTGGAATCCTGCCCGACGGCTTCTTTCCGACCTGGGGTCTTGCCCGCTTCCCGGGAGTGCAGTCGCACGAGGTTTGGCCCCAGGGGCTCTACATCCCTGCGGCATCTGTCGATGCCGCGGCACGGGTCGTGTTCGGGCGAGACGTCATGCATGTGTCCGTGGCGGACGCCGTCGAAGCATCGTCGGCCGTTCCCGGCATGTTCGAACCAAAGGAGATCGAAGGCCGGAGATTCATCGACGGTGGCACACTATCGGGCACTCACGCCGCTCTCGCCATCGACGCCAAACCGGATGTTGTGGTCATCTCTTCTCTCATCACCCGCCCGGCGCGAAGGGTGACGTCGACCCACGCACGTCGCCGCCTCAGGGACGAGCTGGGAATGCTCCGCGACAGTGACACGCCCTTTCTTCTCATTGAACCGGAGCACCACCTCAAGGACGTGCTCAAGGGATTCCCGCGGAGAGAACCAGAGCGTCTGGATGACATCCTCCGCATCGCTCAGGACGACGTCGAAAGGGCCCTGTTGCGGTCCGAAACTGTGCTCAGCTAGAGCGAGTTCACAAGAGCCAAGTAGGCGCCGATTTCATGGTTGGCCAAGCCGAGCGCCGTGATGCTCTTGAAGTTCGTGATTCGGAATATCAGGTCTTCTTTGATGATCTGCCAAGCCCCTGCGTTCTCGTGAAACACCCCGGCCTTGTCGAAGTACTGGCGGTGGCCGGGCGCTCGGTAGCTCTGGTAGAGGAGCGGCACACGGGTCACGATATCGATGTGGTTGATGACCCGGTGCGTGAGGTTCTTGAGTGCTCGGTCGTACCCATCGCGAAAGTCGATGAGGCCGGGCCGCGGGCATCCGAATACGTAGACGGCAGCCGGAGCGGAACCGCTGTCGATGAGCCTTGCCCCGGCGATGATGGCAAGTCCGCCTCCAAGGCTGTGGCCGGTGACGGTCAGCGGGCGCGCGTCGGCGGCCAGGTCCGCCGCAAGCTCGGGCCATATCTCGCTCAGCGCCTGGTCGAACCCGGAGTGAACGCTGCCCAGAGCGCCCGGCCCGGCTTTGAACCTGGAATCGACTACCCAATCGCGCGGGTTGCGCGACTCCGTACCGCGGAAGGCGAGGTACCGGTCGTTCGCCGTCGCCGCGTAGAAGGCTTGGGTGCTATTGCCGCCGTCGTAGAACTTGAACTCGTCCAAACCGATGTTGGCGATGCCTGCAGCAGCGGTGGCGGCGTCCTTGTAGGCGAGTCTGGATAGCTCGACTGTCAGCTTGGCGGTATCACGACTGAACGGCATGGTCCTCCCCTTCATTGAACACGATGCGGATGTCGAGCGGGTGATACATGGGCCGCGCCCACCGCTGTCCTACCGACAACGGCACGGACCCGTGCCACACTGGTGGGCATGGAACGACCGGAGATCGAATTCATCTACGTCGGTGACACGATGTGTTCGTGGTGCTGGGGGTTTGCGCCGACTGTCGAGCAGCTCCAGCAGCACTACTCATTTCCGATGCGCCTGGTGAACGGAGGCCTGCGGCCCGGTCCCAATGCTCAGCTGCTTGACGAGGGATTGCGCAGCTATCTCACTCACCACTGGGACCAAGTCGCAGCCGCAAGCGGTCAGCCTTTCAACGATTCGGTGCTGGCGGCCGATGGCTGGGTCTATGACACAGAGCTACCGGCACGTGCCGTCGTCACTATGCGCTCCCATGACGAATCGCAGGAATGGGCATTCTTCAAGCGACTGCAGCGTGCCTTCTACAGCGAGGGTGTAGACGTGACCGACCTCGCCAGGTACCCCCAATTGCTCGCCGACTTCTCGGTAGACGGCGATTCGTTCATGGCGGATCTTTCAGATGAGAAGTCCCGGCTCGCCGCGTGGGAAGATTTCGAGCAGGCGCAGGTGCTCCAAGCGCACGGCTTCCCGACGCTGTTGCTGCGCACCGGCCGCGACATGGCAACGGTGACGCGGGGGTACAGACCGTTCGGCGACATCGAGGCGCCCCTCACGACGTACCTCGCCGAACGGTACGAGCCATCCGACTTCCTCACCTGACGAACGCCGTCACCCCACACCTGCTGCGATCAACATCGGCACAACGCGCTCAGCAGACTCCAAGCCACCATGGTGACCGATCAGCCTGTCGTCGCTGTGTTTGTGCATGAGAATGTGCCCAGGGTCAGCCAGGAGCACGCCATCCGGCGCCCGCCTCGAGAACTGAGGATGGGCCGGGCCGGGCCCCCACCAATCGGCGATCTCGTCGAATGGGAGCCAGACTGCGGGGAGGCGGTTCGCGAGCGGCCTTCCGTCGCCCTTCACGAACATGGCGCGGCTGTCGCCGTAAAGGACAAGACCTTTTTCGTCACGCTTGTCCAGCGCAGCGATCGCCGACTTTGGGTAGTCGATGTGCCCGTGGTCGGCTGTACCCACCATGACAACCCCGGCCGGGAGACGTAGGGCCAACTGCTCCCACACTCTTCCGACGAACTGAAGCGCATCTGCGTACTCCGAGGATGCCTGGCCGGAGACGTGCGCGGCGACATCCACATGTGGAACGTAGGTCACGATGAGACGTCGCGGCGTCGCGGCCATCTGTAGGGTCGCATCGACCATCTCCTGTGCCGTATAGGCCGGTTCGAACCGGCATCCTCGGTAGAGAACCGATGACAGCCTGGTGCCTCCGAAATTGCCGGGTTGCACTGTGATGGGCTCGACCCCCGCGTCGCTTAGACGCTCCCACAGGTTGGGGGAAGGCAGGAAGTTCGTATGGTCGACGGCAACGCCTTCACCCCAGGC
>JAHEJX010000144.1 GCA_024638645.1 Actinomycetes bacterium | reverse complement strand
CTTGGGGGGTGAACCAGGACCAGGTGTTGGTCCAGGTGCTACCGGTCCAGTACTGGTTGGTGCCCGTGTTTTTCACAAACACTTTGACCCGGTCCACGGCAATGTTGTCAGCTGCGGTGCCGTCAATCGTCACATCCGAACCCGCCTGATTCGACCCTGATACGGGGTTCACAATATCCACAGTCGGTGGAGTGCTGTCAACCACCTCGCTGATCGTGAAGGTGTCGAGGACGGTCCCTGACGCAGTGGTGTAGCTGACACTCAAGCTGGTGTTGGTAACGTCGATCTTCACGAAGCCGGGCTCGACGCTGGTGTCGTTTGATACACCGGCGGCGATGAATGGGAACACCGAGAAGTCGCCGCCACGCAAGTTGTGGCCGCCTCGTCCACTGGTGACCTGAACGAACCCGGCACCCTCTGCGTATGAGTTGTCGGTGTCGAGGACAAACGTTGCCGATCCACCGGACTCACCCGTCAACGGATACGACCGGAAATAGGTGTGGTCGTGACCACTCAGGAAGAGATCGACTCCGGCCCCATTGAGGCGACCCACGACTTGCTGGTAATAGTTGGTCGACGGGTTGAATTCCGGATGGTTGGGTGCTCCGGCCACAGGAAGGTGGGCGGCCACGATCTGCCATCGCGAATCGCTGGCAGCAAGATCGGCTTCGACCCACGTGAGCAATGTGTCGAGCCGGGTCGGATCGTTCCAGGCTTCCGAATCGAACACCACGACGTGCACGTCGCCATAGTCGAATGAGTAGTTGTGTTCCGGACGCTCTCCCGCAGGAGCGGCCGGTGCTGTGACCCCGGTGAGAGGGACCGGAACCGAGAACGCCGCTTCGGTGTCTTCACCATTTGTCAACCCATCGGCAAGCTCGTGGTTTCCAAAGGTCAGATAGTCGACATGTGATGCGTTCCAGGTGGTCGCGGCAGGAGCAAGCAACGGAGTGAAGCGGGCATCGAGCTCCGAAGTCGATGCTGTGTCATAGGCATTGTCGCCCAGCAGCAGTGCGAACGCTGCGTCGGTCGTATTGATTTCTGCCTGTACCGATTCGAATCCTGCGTTGTTCACCGGATTGGCCGAATCGCCATAGGCGACGAATGAGAACGACGCCGGATCACCGGCCGCCAGGCGGGTCGCGAACGTTGCCTGATACGTGTCGATCAGCGTCGTGTCTTGATAGTGGAGAACCCGGTACTCGTAACTCGAGCCGAAGTTGAGTCCGGAGATGATGGTTGCGTGGTCGATCCTTCCCCCGATCGCCAACGCCGTTTGAGTCGGCGGCGGTGCCACCTGCCAGGCGCCGGTTCCGATCGCCCGATACCGGACCTCGAAGTTCCCACCAGTCGAGGCCGAACCCGGCAGCGTTTGCCACATGATCTCGATCTGATCGGTGGTCGACCCGGGATAACCGTCCAGAGGAGCGTCGCCCAGTTGCAGGCGCGGTGTCTGGTGGACCACAAACTGATTCGGGCTCCCTCCGAGCAGGACCGGTTCGAGCGCCGCCAACCAGGTATCCGCCATCTTCTGGCGGCCGGTCACGCTCGGGTGAACGTTGTCGGCTTTGAGGTCGGCGTTGATATCGAACCCGACCCGGTGATCCACCTCGATGACGGGGGAGGCCGTCGTATGTTTCGCATTGACCACGGCCGTGATGCGTGGTCTGAGCTGCTCGAGTCGATCGGAGCAGACGGTTCCCAGATCACACGGAATGGGCTGTGCAAGGAAGATCGTGATGCTCGGATTGTGCAGGCGAAACTCGTCGATGATCGCGTTCAGATCACTCTCGAACTGGGTCGGCATGTCAGGCGTGGCGTTGTTCCAGTTCTGGTCGAAGATGTTGTTTGTGCCGAGGTGGATGAACACGTAGTCGGGCGCCAGCGCATACGAGTTGGAAGCCAACATTTCTGCGTGACGCTCGTCGCTGGTCGCACCGCCTCGTCCCTCATGGTGAGGGTCGGCGATGCCGCCGGGAGACGTCTGGCGGGTACCGACGAAGTCGAACGAGTAGCCGGCGTTCGTCAGGAGAGTTTCGAGCGGCCCCCGGTAGGCGTTGTCACCATCGGTTCCTTCCGTAATCGAGTTGCCCATGAACATGATGGTGAAATCGGAAGGCGCGATTGGACCGACCTGATACTCGAAATAGCCGTTGCAATACAGACGCTCTTGACCATGGTTGGTCACCGGTGAGGTGATGCAGCCACCTACTGAGATGCCCACCGCTTCGGCGACCTCAGATTCGAAGATGACACCATCGACGATCACACTGTCGATCGCGACGTTTTGGTCGGGATTGTTGAGATCGGTGAACTCGATGCGAACGGTGTCAATCGGCTCATCGCAGGTGTAGGTGAAGTTCTGGACCTGCGGCGCAGGCCAGCCCGCTCCGAATGGGCCGAAGGTGCCTTGCGCGATATCGTTGATCTTGAGGGTGACCTGCTCGTCTCCCTGGAATCCCGAAGCGGCGAAGCTGATGGGAATGTTGTTGCTTCCGCACGAATTGCTCGAACCGGCCACGGCGATCGCGCGGTCCGCTCCGGGCGAATTGAGACTTCCCAAGAATTCGACACTGCTGTCATACCGCCAGCGATCCTGGTGTCCGTACACGAATCCGGCAGCACCCGAATTGAGAACAGCAAAGGCATCGGCTTCGACGTCGAATTCGTCGATCGGGTCATTCGCGTGCATGGGACACCACGACGGAGCCCAGGTTTCGTAGCGCATCTCGGCCGAGATGATCGGTTTGCCGAAGCCCGCAGCCGCCAGGAGCATGTTCTCGGCATCCTGGGGGTCCGTGCAATGGCTCGTGTGGATCGAGAGTGCTTCGTTCCACGGTCGGTCCGAGAACAGACTGCGGCTGTAGTCGTACGGCCCCGTGTGATACGTTACGGTGCTCGTGTCGCCGGTTCGAATGCCGTTCTTCAGGTTGATCCACGTTTGTTCGGTCGCTACTTCGTCTTGCCAGTACAACGTGGTTGAGCCCTGCTCGGTGACGTCGTAGGCCCAATCTCCACCAAAGACCCAGTACTCGATCGCAGGATGTCCACCGAAAGCGTTCGCCATAGCCTGTCCAAAAGCGAATGCGTTCGACTCGTTCAAAGGCGCCTGTGCCGGCGAGGCAGCGCGGGCCTCACCTGCCCTGGGTTGGGTTCCGACCAGTGCCGAACCCCAGGCGGGCACGAGGCCTACCTTCAATCCTCTTTCGTTGGCGCGGTCGAGGAACCAGGCCACGTCATCGAGATAGGCCGCGGCGGGACTGCCCAGGCTGCCGATTGCCGTGCCCCGCCAGTTGGGTTCGGTCACGCCCCCGCCCCACGACCCGTCGAAGTCGTCCTGGCCCCAGTAGGCGGGGACGACCCACACCCACGTGCCGTCGAAACCGGCGGTCTGCAGATAATCGAGATAGGTGATCAGCTCGGCATCGTCGGTTCCCCGAGTAATGCACCGCCAGCACGTGTCCCACATGTCGAAGTTGTCCGGTGGGGGGTCCCCCGGCCCGGTATCAACCTGATATTCGAAATATCCATTGCAATACAACCACTCGGTCTGGTAGTTGCCGCTAACGCAATAAGACGATCCATCAAAGACCGCCGTCCCGAAAACAGATGGATCCTCGGTTTCGTAATCAACGCCGTCGACAACGACCTTGTCCACGCGGAGGTTTCGATCAGGGCCGCCTCCGGTGTTGTTGGTGAATTTCACCTGGAGGCTCGTGAACTCATTCGGATAGTCAGTGACGGAATACACGTCAATTGCTGTGCCGTTCAATGTCCAGAGGCCGACTTGTGCTCCGTTGATCCACAACTGCATTTCCTCATCGCCCTGCTGACCGCCTGCGTGGATATCGATGTCATGGCCGGCGGCGCCGATGTCGCTGTAGGACGCCGTGAACGCGACGTCCTGATCTGGGATCGTTGTCGTGAACTCAGCAGGTCCGCCGTGGCCCCAGGAATCGAACTGATAGAGCCGGCCGTTCAGCGGCTGCTGGGAAGGTGCAGTGATCGTGTGTTCGAATCCGATCAGAGTTGGGATCACAACGGGAGTCTCGACGGCAATCCCGTCCCATAACAATTCGAGCCCGGGCTGGTCGGACAGCAAGCTCAGGTTGACTTTGTCCGGAATGATCTCGACGGACGTCGATGCGCTCAGGCCATCGCCGTCGGTTGCTGTCAGCGTAAATCGAAAGAACGTATGTTCATTGAAGGGATGGTTGGTCGACGGGATCGTGTACGTGCCCGTGGGGCCAGAGGACACCTGGCGGGGGTGGAAATGAACGTCATGGCCGAGTTCGATGTTCCATTCGAGCGTGTCCGTTGGGTCGTCACTCGATCCGGAAAAGCTGATCTCGTCACCAGCCCGAAACAATGTGCCTTCGATCGGCTGTGAGATCGTTGGAACGGGAACTGTGCCGATCGAGATATCAATGCCCTCTGACAGAGTTGTTCTGGTGGGATCCGATACCGAGAAGCGCGCCTGATACGTTCCGACGGTGTCGTAGGTATGGTCGACCGCCGCGCCGCTTGCAGTTGGGGTGCCGTCTCCGAAGTCCCACTCGTAGGTCAACGGATCGTTCTCGGGATCGGTGGCGGCGCCGGTGAAGGACACGAGTAGTGGCGCATCACCCCCGTTCGGATTCGCCTCCGCCTGCGTGATTACCGGCGGTTGGTTTCCGTCCAGATACTGAACCCTGCGGATGTAGCCGGAGTTGAAGGGATCGGGGTTGCCGTCCTCGCTGAGTGATACGTAATAGAGGGCCCCATCCGGGCCGATATCGACTTCCACGACGGGTCCAATATCGATCGCGAATGAGTGGTACGTCGGACTCGCCGGATCCTCGAACGTGAGATAACCGAGCCACCGGTTTGAGTAGTCGCCAAAGAAATACGCGCCCTGGAACGACGAAGGGAATTGGTTGGCCCTGTAGACAACCCCGCCTGAGATAGATCCCCCGAAACGAGTATTGGGAGTGGTGTTGTTTGGGTGCTGGCTGTAGGTATCGATGTCATGTTGGTAGGTGAAGATCGGATCGTTGAACTGGGGGTCACTGCAGTTGCCTTCGCACAGCGGCCACCCGAAGTTTGCGCCCGGGTCACTCAGGCTCAGAAGATTCAGGTCCTCCCAGGTGTCCTGACCAACTTCGCCGGCGTACGCCTTCTGGCCAACGAGATCCCATGTGAATCTGAACGGGTTGCGCAGACCTGTCGCCCAGATCGAATCGACGTTTGGGCCGGCTCCATCGTCGAAGGGATTGCCCGCCGGGATGGTTCCGTCGGGGGCCACCCGGTGGACGGCCCCGGAACTGTGGGTCGTCAGCTGGGCGTTGGAGGCTTGCGATCGATCTCCGATCGAGAACCAGATGTTGCCATCCGGCCCGAACGCGACGCCTCCCCCATAGTGGAAGCTGGTTCCCGCATGGGACTCGGGTGTCTCCCAAACCACGAACTCTGAACCGGCCAGGGCCACATCATTGACCACCTCGAACCTGCTCAGCCTTTGTCTTTCCGTTGGCGCGTACGAGTACCAGAGATAGATGAAGCCGTCGCTGTCGAAAGTCGGCGAAACCTCGATGTCGGTCAGACCCCGCTCGCCATTGCCGAAATCAACGTTCGGCACCGAGAGGACGAGTGAAGGTGTGGCAGGCAGCGTGGCCGGATCAACGATGAAGACGTCGCCGTTGAGCTGGATGAAGATCAACCGGCCGTCCGGCAGAAAATCCACGGCAACCGGATTGGAGAGGCCGGCGACAACAGTATCTGTATTGAAGTTGGCCGGTTCGCCCGACGCCTGGGCCGGACTCGCGGCACTCGAGATAAGGAGTACCGCGACTGTCGCGAGAAAGAAACCGCGCATGAATCCCGCCACCGCTAACCCCAACTCACTCTACGACGTTGTACCCGAGTCAAGGTAGCGGCCTTTCGCGGTTCCGGCAACGCAGTGAGTGACCAAGCTGACGTCTACGCCGAAGGTCGACCCCCTTGAATCTCCCGATGCGTGAGCGTACGTTCTGGCGATGCTCGTCGAACGACTTCTGCTGATCACCTCGATCGTGGCCTTCGCCTGTGCCCTCGCCACTCGCATGGACGATCTACCGGTGCGACGGGTGCTGTCGCAGTTCGGCCCACTGCTCGTTGTACTGG
>JAHEJX010000143.1 GCA_024638645.1 Actinomycetes bacterium | reverse complement strand
TTCCTCGGCGCCGATGCTTGGAAGAACGCCAGCCTCGGTTAGGCTTGCGTCTCCGCCAGCGGGATGAGGCCAGCGACATCGTTCGCTCCCCCGCCAGCGGTCAACCTCTGATTCGGCCGGACGCCTCTTCCGCCGACCTCGAAGCCACTGCGGCGAAGGACGTCGCCTTCGAGACGAGACCGAAACAACGGCTCGATCTACCTCGATTGCGGTCGTGCCACCTCACTTGCACGAACCGCCCGAAAGGAGTGCTGATGACAGCACGAACAATTGCGTCGAGGGACGCACACGACACAAAAACCCGCCTCGAGCGGGGATCGAACTATCGCGCCACGACAGCGGCAGGTGAAGCATCCGGGGAGTACCTCGGCATGGAAGCGCCCCACGGCGATCTGGCGATACTCCTGCGAGGCATCGACCGAGTTCACTCGATCGAGCTCGACTACGTCACAGGTCTCGAGCGTCTCGCCGCCTAGCCGGCATTCGGCTGGGCGTCGCTGGGGTTGTCCAGATTGATCCAGCCGTAAACGGCGATTATCCAGACGGCGGACAGCACCCCGTAGAGCGCAAGCACGAGCAACCATGGTGCCGGCGCCCACCAGCCAAGGCCCAGGGACAACCCAGCACCCACGATCGTTGCCGTAACGATCGGCCGATAGACCGTCGGTAGTCGATCAAAATCGGCGAGCGTTGTCATCGTGTACGCCAAAGCGAGCAGCGCTACTGCGATCGATCCGGTCAACACCCACGCCGAATTTGCGGGGGCGACGGCGTCGCCGGAACGCTCGATCAGACTCACCAAGGCAGCTCCCGATGCCGCAATCGCCATCACCAGCGGGAAATGGCTGGCCGTCCATCGCATTCCAGCCCCCTCACGGGCAAACCGTCGCCCAACGAAGTCGAAGTACGTCCACCAGAACCCGAAGCCGATGCCGAGCCCGAGCAGTCCGGTGGCGATCGTGCGAAAATCCCGCTCGGCCTCGGAGAGGCCGGTTACCACTCCCACAACCACCTCGCCGAGCACGATGATGGTGAAGAGACCGAATCGTTCGACCGTCGAGTCAGTTGGTCGCAAGGACTCCATACCGCCCCAATCCTCCATCGCAATCGTGCCAAACAACCACGCGATGACGAGTCCAGCCCACAGGCCAATCTGCCATCCAGGTGACATGAAGACGCTGACTGTCATCACTGCCACAGAGACGCCCATCCCGACGAGATAGCGGAATGTGGTGGCCATGAACTCCTCAGGGTCCTGGCGGCGCACCAGGTACCACATCCACGTGAGCAGCAGAAGGAGCACCGTGTACGTGATGGCGAAGCCATCTCCCGTCTCGCCCGCCGCATCCGCCGTGTAGACGCCGAGCACGGCGAGGATCCCCATCTGGATGAAGATATAGGTGCGGCTGCGGCCGTCTTCACGACCGTGGAGGTCTTGATATATCGACCCGTTTAGCCACGCGAGCCAAATCAGGCCGAAGATCACCGCAAACTCGAACACCCCCTGCCACGTGAGGTGGGCAGAAAGATGATGGGCGGCCCTGGCTATCACGACGACGAACACAAGGTCGTAGAAGAGCTCGATGAAACCGACCGTGCGCTCCTCATCGATCTCACCATGCGCTCGGGGCGGCTGCCAGAAGCGTGCTTTGAATTCCTTGAGCATCAGCGGCGGCTCTCCTTGATCCGGTCTCGATACCAGTGATAACTGTCTTTGGGAGTGCGCGTCCCCGTACCGTGGTCGACGTGAATCATGCCGAAGCGTTGACGGTAACCCTCCACCCATTCGAGGTTGTCCAGCAAGCTCCAAACGAAGTAGCCGTCGACAGGGACGCCGCTGGCCCTGGCCGTTGCGACGGCGGCGATATGCGAGTCGAGGTAGTCGATGCGCTCCTGGTCCGGTACCCGCCCATTCGCATCGACACCGGTGGAGTAGCTTGCGCCGTTCTCTGTGATGTAGATCGAGCTCGGGCTCCACTCGTCGTCGATGCGATGCAGGAAAGCCGTCAAGGCATCTGGCGTGATCGGCCATCCCATCTCGGTATGTCCTTCTAGCGGATTGGGCCCCGCCGGGACCCCGGTGTCCTCTGTCTCGTCGCCCCGCGCGGCTGAGATTGGGATGCTCGTGTAGTAGTTGAGCCCCAAGAAGTCGACGGGGGCAGCGATCTCGTCGAGGTCGCCTGGGCGGTTGGCCGGGATGGTGTCGCCCGCGAAGCGGCCCCGGTCCCGATAAGCCGCGACCATGTCCGCCGGATACCCCTTGCCGAAGACGGGGTCATAGAACCAGCGGTTGCGAAAGCCGTCGAAGTGTCGGGTTGCCGCGATGTCTTCTGTTGATTCGCTCGCCGGAAAGGCCACCCGACAGTCGAGGGCAATGCCGACCCGATCGGCTCCGCCGGCTCGCAAGGCCGGGACAGCCCGACCGTGTGACAGCAGGATGTGATGACCCGCCGCCAAAGCATCGGTCCACGATTGACGGCCGGGGGCGAACACACCCTCGAGATGCCCGAGGAACGTCGCCACCCACGGCTCATTGTGTGTTATCCAGTTCGTCACTCTGTCGCCAAGCCTGCCGACCACTGCTTCGGCGTACTCGACGAAAGCATCGACCGTGGCCCGATTTGTCCAGCCGCCCTCGTCCTCGAGTGCTTGCGGCAGGTCCCAGTGATAGAGCGTCGGATACGGAGTGATCCCCTCCGTCAACAGCCCGTCGACCAGCCGGTCGTAGAAGTCGAGACCAGCCTGGTTGAGAGTGCCGCGTCCGTCCGGAAGAACCCGGGTCCAGGCGATCGAGAAGCGATACGCATCGATACCGAGCTCGGCCATGAGCGCAACGTCCTCTTCCCACCGGTTGTAGTGGTCGCACGCAACGTCTCCCGATTCAGGCATGCGACCGGAGTCGGAAAACCGATCCCATATCGACTCTCCCTTTCCGCCGGCGAATCGTCCGCCCTCGATCTGATAGGCGGACGTGGCTGCACCCCAGACGAAATCTCCCAAGCGCTACTCCTTAGCGGCCGAACTGGAGACGAAGCACGCGCTCGTAGAAGCCCTCGTCCTTGTCGAACAGAAGACGAGCCTTGCGGGTGGATTCGCGAATTTCGACGGAACTGACGTGCCGGATCTCCGTCGAGTCGGCGACTGCCGACACCGGCCGATTGTGTGCGTCTAGAACGTCTACCCGCACCTGAGAGGACGAGTTCAGCAAAGCGCCGGGCCAACGCATCGGGCGAAACGGACTGATGGGGGTCAACGCCAGAATGTTGGCATCGAGCGGAATAATCGGGCCACCGGCCGAGAGGTTGTAGGCGGTGGAGCCTGCCGGGGTGGCGACCATTACTCCGTCGGCAATCAGCTCGGGGATGCGAGCAACGCCGTCCACGGAAATGGCGAGCTTGGCGCTTTGATGGGCCTGGCGCAGAAGCGAGACTTCGTTGAACGCATACGCTTCGAGGTTTGCTCCCGACTCCGTATGCGCGTTCATCGCAAGCGGGTGGATGACGACCTCCTGAGCGTCTCCGATTCGCTCGCGCAGGTCACCCACTCGGTACTCGTTGAGCAAGAACCCAACCGACCCGCAGTTCAAACCAAACACCGGAACGTCGCGGTCGATGCTGCCGTGGAGCGTCCGCAGCATGGAACCGTCTCCGCCCAACGCAATGATCACATCCGCCTCGGACGACGCCACAGACGCGTATGCAGCCGAAAGCTCGGCAAGCGCCTTCTGCGCGGCGTCGGAGCCGGAGGCCTCGAACCCGATCGAAAAATCAGTCATCTGGGTTCAGGTTACGTTCCAGGGGCACTCGATAGCGACCATCGAAAACGGCGGCCGCCTCGGGGCGGCCGACACGCCGGTACGTGTGTGCCGGAATCCCAATGTCGGCGAGCACGAGATCACCGGCCAAGGTTGAGCACAAGCCGATCTTGGGGAGGGCAAGCGTCATTGTTGCGTTCGCTTGCACCGCGGCCCCCGGCGTCTCTTCAGTCGTCGCATTCAACCCCGAAGGGATGTCGAGAGATAAGACGGGCGCAGGCTGGGCATTGGCGTATGAGATCAGGTCGAAGGCTCTTGCCCGGGGGGCACCCCCAAGGCTGTACCCGATGACCGCATCAATGACGAGTTCGGCCCTTTCTGGTGGTTCGGCAAGCACGGCGCCCCCGGCGGCCCGAAAGATCTGAAGCTGCTGGCCGGACACTGCGCCCATGCGGCTCTCGTCGGTCACGACAACCGTTACTCGACCACCGTGATTCACGAGATGCCGCCCGGCAGTGACTCCTCCCCCGCCGTTGCCTCCGGTACCGGCCAGCACCACGATGTGTCGCTCCGACCAGTCGGTTGGAAACGTCTCCACAACCATCTCTGCAAGGTTGCGCCCTGCGTTTTCCATCATCTGATAGAGGTTGGGCCCGGTGTCGGTGACGGCGATCCGGTCGACCTCCTTCATCTCTGCCGCATCAACGGCAGGGACGTGACGGCCTCGGTCGTCTACGAAGGTGCAATATGGCATCGTGGGGACGGTAGTCAGCGACCGCCGGATTCACGCAGGCAGTGTCGACCCTTTAGGGTTCCCAGCCATGACAGACCACAGACGCAGAGCAACCGTCGGCATCGTTGGGTCCATTCTCATCGGAGCCCTCGTGGCGTGGGCAGGTAGCGACGGGAGCGCCGACGTCGGCTCCGTTCCGGTGTTCGCAGTTTGTGCGTTTCTCGCTTTTGCGATCAACTGGGCAGCGTTCATACCGGCCAACGCTGCCAAGACAGAGAAGTACTACGACCTGACCGGCAGCCTCACATACACAACGGTCACACTGGCGGCAGTGCTGCTCAGCGAGGATCTCGATGCTCGGGCTCTGATCGTTGCGGCGATGGTGCTCATATGGACTGGTCGGCTCGGGCTATTCCTATTCCGTCGGATTCAGAGAGACGGCAAAGACGGCCGCTTCGACGAGATCAAGGTGAGCCCGATCCGGTTCTTCTCATCGTGGACTATCCAAGGCCTATGGGTGCTGCTGACCGCAGCGGCCGCCCTTGCGATCATCACGACGAACGAGCGCAAGGAACTCGAGTGGCTGGCATACCTCGGCATCGCCGTATGGCTGGTTGGCTTCGCCATCGAAACGGTTGCGGACCAACAGAAGTCCGCCTTCAAGAAGGATCCGGCCAACAAGGGGCGCTTCATCACGACCGGCCTGTGGGCGTGGTCGCGCCACCCCAATTACTTCGGCGAGATCACGCTGTGGATAGGCGTCGCGATCATCGCGATCCCAATTCTGTCGGGCTGGCAGTGGGTGGTGCTCATCTCCCCGATCTTCGTCACCCTGCTGCTCACCAGGGTCAGCGGGGTTCCAATGCTCGAGAAGCGGGCAGACGAGCGCTGGGGCGACGAGGCCGAGTACCAGCAGTACAAGGCGCGAACGCCGGTGCTGGTGCCCAAGCCGCCTTCAGGCTGAAACTCGGGCGGCCTGTCAGCGGATGGTGAGGAGGTCGAAGATGTGCGCCTCCATCTCTTCCTTCATTCGGGCCATTTCCTGAGGAGAAGCCCCGTCCATAAGAGACGAGTGTGCCTGGTCTCCGTGCTCCATCATCTCCTGCTGCACGGCCACCACGGTGTCGCCCTTGGCGATGTACTCGCAGCTGAGCCCCGGGACGACGCTTTCGCATGCCAGTTTCATGACCAATCCCTCTCGTCGATTCTGACCCAACTATGCCAGGCGGCGGCTTCGCTTGCCGGCGTTGCACCAAGAGGCGATGATCCGCATCATGGAACGTCCTCAGGTGCTGATATTCGACGTCAACGAGACACTTCTCGATCTCGCGGACCTGCGCCGTGTGCTCATCGCAGCTCTAGGCGGCGGCGAACGCCTGGCCGAATGGTTTTTCAGATTGCTCCACGGCAGCCTCGTCGCCAATCACACAGACAGCTTCCGGTCCTTCGAGACGATCGCAGTCGAAGCGCTGCGCGCCGTTGGGACGCGGCAGGGAGTCGAGCTGACAGACGCCCAGGCCCAGGAGCTAGTTGCCGGCTTCCGGTCACTGCCCCCACACCCGGAAGTGCCGGACGCACTCGGCGGACTCGCCGACGACTTCCGGCTGATCGCACTCTCGAACGGGTCGCCGACAGGCATCCCGGCCCAGCTCACCAACGCAGGAGTTATCGAGTACTTCGAGATGGTGGTCAGCGTTCATGAG
>JAHEJX010000052.1:11857-24566 GCA_024638645.1 Actinomycetes bacterium | reverse complement strand
TTGCCTGGTGGCACCGGTGCCTACCGGGTCAACATCAGGTTGCGAAGTGCCGCGCGGGTTTGTGTCACGTACAAAGCAACGCTGTGGGGCACGAGCGGGCCCGACGTTCTCGAGGGGACGCGGGGACACGATGTCATCATTGGTCGCGCCGGCAAGGACATCATCACCGGGAAGGGCGGTAGCGATCTCATCTGCGGCGACGGCGCCAACGACACGCTGCGGGGCGGCGGCGGGGGCGACTTTCTATTCGGCGGCGCCGGCAACCGAGACAGGATGCTCGGCGGGCCCGGTACCGACCTGTGCTTCGACGTTGTCTTCAAGAAGGCTGACTGTGAGAGTGTTCTTCCCTAGCGGTCGTGCCCAGAAGGCGCTCGACTGGGGCGACCAGGCGGTCGGCTTCATGGTGGCCTGAAGGTCGGCGCGGGCTGTGGGCGGGCCCAGACGTACGGGCTCGCGCTTTCCGAAGCTGGCGGCTACTGCCCGGTGCTGAGTATGGGCTTCACTCTGCGGGGAACTCGGCCACCCACCAGAGCGACGGGTTGCCAACGGGCCCGTTGAGCTGCCGCCATAGGTCTGGACCGTCGAGGGCCCTGCCGTGAGGGGCGATGGCGAAGTGGATCTCGGCGCCCAGTGGATTCTCCAATGGGGAGCCCATCGATGCAGTCTGGCCTAGGCGCACGGTGCCGGAGAGCTCGAGCGTTGCGGCAGCTGCGATGCGCCCATCTGCTTGGAACACTCCGCCGCGGGCGGAGGTATCAAGCCCGAGATCGTCTGCATCGCAAGATTCGGTACAGAGGTCCGGGTAGTTGAAGATGATCAGCCACAAAGTGAATGTCTCCGGTTCGCCATTGCTACCCGGCACAACATCCGGATGTGGTTCTGCCCAGGGAGGGGTCATGTCGCCCGTGGGGTACGTGTAGCTACCCGGCTCGGGCGTCGGCATCTCGGCGGTGACGCGCAAGCCATCGTCGCCGCGAACCAGCACGGCGCCGTCGACGGCGTACGGCTCTTCCGTGGTCGGCTCGCCCAGAGTGGCATGCTCGCCGCCCGCCGCGCTGTCGCAGGCGACCAACACGATCGCCAATAGGGCAAGGAGTCGGACTAGCGACGTTTTCGAAGGCATCAGGTCTCCCGGGCTCACGAGGAAGGTCTCACGATCAATGGCAGGAAGTCGGAAGGGTGACGGTCGGGTTCGAAAAGGAAGCAGTTGGGTACGAATGCCGTGCCGTCCATAACGGCTGAGACCGCCGACGAGGCCTGTGGTGCGATTACCGAGATCGCCAGCGCCTCACCAAAGGCCTGCGGAATAGCAACCAGCGCTTCTTGCTCCAGTTGATCGAGGGTCACGCTGTGCTCCACCGTGCGGAAGCCGATGCCGGCAACCTCATCGGTAACGCTGTTGAGATATGCCGTCACCTTTGTGCCGCGCGGCACTCTGAGATCGCCGTTGACCGCCTCCGCGCCTTCCACAGCGATGACCTTGCAGAATTCGCTCCCCATCTCCATCCATATGACCACTTCGGCCTGGTGCTGCCACGCCGGTTCAGCCTGGGCGAACGGCTCGAAAGGGATATGGTCGATCGACATCTCACCCTCGATGTTCTTGATGTGGCCGCCGATACCCATCGCGGTGAGGTGGTCGCCTGTCTGGCTGAGGCCCACTCCTGCTTCGCCAAGGCCGAGGACGATGTTGCCCGCCGGCAGCTCTCCGTCGAGGAATCCGCGGACCGATTTGACGATCGCCGCGTCGTAGCGCTTGATGGCGGAAGCGAGAACGTGGCTGCGGCCGATTGCCGAGCGAGTCGTCTGCCCCTGATCCACTTCCGATCCGATTACCCAGAGATGTCGGTCGTCCGTCGAGAGATCGCGAGCTGCCTCGATGATGCCTTCGCTCGACTCGCCGGCATCGTGGAAGATGACATCGATACCCGACTCATACATTTCGCTAGCCAAGTCGTAGGCCAAATCCGGGCTGGTGTTTCCCTTTACCCAAGGAGTGTCCAGGGGCCCGAGGTAGCGGGAATCAACCCGGACGGTGTCGCTATCGAAGCGGGCGCCGCGTTCGAAACCGACGCGGGACCGCTCGGTGGCGAGGGTCTGAAAGCCCCCGATGAAGCCGACGCTGCCCGTTTCCGAAGCCAGCGCTGCGGTTACACCTGCAAGGAAGCCGCTGTCCTCCACTGCGAAGTGCATCTCCGTGATATTGGGCGCGGGCACCTTGATGAGCGTCGGGTCGAGGGCAACGAAGTGAACATCGGGGTACTGCGGCGCAACTACCTGCACGGCGACGTCGAAGTCGCTGCTCACGACTATCAGGTCGGCACCGGTTTCGGCTAGCTCTTCGAGGTCGCCGATCGGGTCGATCAGGGGCTCGCGTCGTTCGATCTCGAGTTCGAACTGGTCTTCGGCAGAGGCGGTGCCGGCAAGCATCAGGTCGTTGACGCCGAAGTCGCCCGTCACGCCGTGCACCGCAACGATGCGGGGTTTGTTGCCGGCGAAGGCGGCGAAGAGGATTCCGAAAACGAGAGTTGCCAGTACTGCGGCGCCGACGGCCAGGCCGCGCAGCCTCCTGCGGGCCTGCCGGTCGAGCTTGGTCTCTCGCGCGATCCGGGCAGCTTCAACCACCTCGTCCTCTTGGCGGCGGGCGATCGACGCTTCGAGGAAATCGTGTTCTTTCGCGCTCAGCCGCAGGGTGCTGCTCACGGCCCAAGACTCGTAATCAACCAACCGCTGGCCTGATAGGAGGTAGTCGGCCGACTTCTCGGAAGCTCGCCACTCGCCAAGTGCAGTCAAGAAGCGGGCATGGCGGAGCACGTCGCCCCTTCCCTGGTCGATCCATTTCTCGAGCCGGGGCCACTCTCGCAGGAGTGCCTCGTGCGCCACCTCGACGGTCGGCGAGCCGCTCACGTAGTCGCGGTCAAACGTCAACAGCCTGTACACGGCGAACTTGTCCAGTACGGACTTGAGGTCGACGACGTCATCTGTGATTGTGACGATCTCCGAGGCGGCGACTCGCCGTCGGCTCCATGCTCCGGCTTCAGCAATGGTCACCAGGCGCAGGAACAGCTGTTTGCACGCTGCCTGCTCCGGTTGTGACAGCCCGACGAAGAGCTCCTCGGCCCGCCTGGCGATAGCGCCGCGCACGCCGCCCATTTCGACGTAGGCCTCCGACGTGAGCACGCTGCCCGATCGGCGGTCGAACAGCTCAGTAAGTGCGTATTGGAACAACGGCAATCCACCGCTCTGTCCTGCCACGTCGCTGAGCAGGCGGCCGAGCAGCGATGGCTCGAGGTTGACGCCGGCCACCGCAGCCGGCCTTTCTGCCGCAGCCTCCAACTCGTCGGGCGTGAGCGGCACGACATTGATGACGCTTTCTCCGAGCAGTGACGCGAACGTACCGTAGGCGAGCGGTCGATCGTAGAAGTCGGCCCGCAGCGCGATAACTATCACGACCCTGTTGTGCGGGTCGGCCGCAGCCAGCTCGAGGTTGCGAATGAATCGCCCTCGGTCCGGCTCCGATTCGACAAGGGTGAACAGCTCTTCGAACTGGTCGATCACGAGAAGTAGCCGGCCGCCATCTTCCGGAAGGATGCGAAAGGCGGCACGCAGCAGGCCGTCGTCGCCGCTACCCAGTTGTTCCCCGAGGCTGTCTGGACTGTCCAATGTCGAGCGCAGCAAAGCCGCCTCGAGCTCTGTAAACGGCCTTGTCCCCGGCACCATCTGGGCGATGGCCCACCGCTCAGCGCTACCGATGGCGCCCTTGCGGACGGTCGGAATCAAGCCGGCTTTCAACACACTCGACTTGCCGGACCCGCTGGCGCCTACGAGAGACACCAGAGAGGCGTTGTCGACCAGGCGCCGCACGATGTCAGACACCAGGCGATCACGCCCGAAGAAGGTTGCTGCGTCGGACTCGGCAAAGGGAAGAAGGCCTTTGAAGGGGTTCGCCACCTCAGGCGCCAGTCCGGCAGTGATCGAGGGCGTTGCCGGCTGGAGCCTGGGGTCGTGTAGCAAGACCTGCTCCTCGATGCGACGCAACTCGGGGGATGGTTCGATGCCCAACTCCTCGCCGACTAGGCGCCGATGGCGTTGATAGGCGCGCAGCGCATCGGCCTGGCGTCCTGATCGGTACAGGGCCACCATGAGCAGTTCGACGGGCCGCTCTCGTAGTGGGCTCGCAGCGACCAAACCCTCCAACTCGCCGAGCACCTCGCGGTGGTGACCCAATCTGATGGCGGCGTCGATGCGGTCCTCGGTGGCTACGACGTGCGACTGTTCGAGCCGATTGATTTCCGCCTGGGCGAAGTCGTCGTAAGTGAAGTCTTCGTATGCATCACCGCGCCACAGGCTGAGCGCGCTGTCGAGACCGTCGAGTGCTCGTTTCGGGTCCAGCCTCACTCGTGAGCCGGCCTCAGCAGCAGTCGATTCGAATCGGAATGAGTCGATTTGGGCAGACTCGATGTTCAGCGAATATCCGTGATCCCGCGTCGCAAGCAGCGTCGACTTGGTGTTGGCCTCACGGCCCGGCTCCAGAGCGTTGCGCAGGCGCGACACGTACACCCACAAGGTCTTTTCCTTGCCTTGCGGTTCGTCCGGCCAGAGCGTCTCGATGATTCTTTCCGTGGCGACGACCCGGTTGGCGTTGAGGAGCAACAAGGCGAGCAAAGCCCGTTGCTGTTTGGGCCCTACGTCGATGCGCGTGCCGTTCTCGTCCAGAACCTCAAGGGGACCGAGGACCTGAAACTCCATGGGAGCCTCCCAATGAAACGATACGCGCCGAGCGGCGCCTTTAGGGAGGAGACCAAACCGACCTTACTGACGCCTTACTGCCGCCTAACCGTTGCAGAGTAAGGGCCGGCTAACTGTTGAGTAAGCGCCAACCCATACCTTGCGCAGCGAGGCATCCGATCGGTGGGATAGATCCGCCGGCCGACAACTGAAGGGAGGTGCCTCATGTACAGGAAGACAGTATCCGCACTTGTTGCGGTGCTCGTCGTCGCATCGCTCGCCACGCCGGCTCTGGCCGGTAACGGTCCCGACATCGATAGGACGGACATCCTCGGACAGGGCGGCGAAGGTGTGGCAGCAGAAGACGGTGCCAAGCTGACGAGGCGCGACAAACGGTTCAAGGTGGTTTACAGGGTCGCCACGCCGGAGCCGAGCAGCTACAACTATCCGACCAACGACATGATCCCGCCGGGCAGCGAACATCCCGAGGTCGTTCCCGGATGGCCCGAGGTGTTCACGCTGTGGGGCTTCGTGTTCAATTATCCGGAGCTTTGCGACGGACCATGCGACTCGAACGACATTGGTGACACCCCTGCCCAGGGCGGTGTGTACCAACTGGGCGCCAATGTCGCGACTGCCAACATGATCGTCTTCCGGCAGATCGTCCGCGTCGGGGATGCGCCGTTCGCCGGCGTTGCTCTGCAGAACCCACGCGGTGCGGAGGTTCACGTGGCGATGGCTCCCCACGGTGAGGCACAGTGCGGTGAAGCCCTCGAGCAGCAGCTCGGCGGACCGATCGGCAACCCGAGCTTCTGGTGGGCAGCCCTGTTCTTCCCGAACAACTAGACGCATACGAGTGCACGATGAAGCGGCGGCCGCAGAAGCGGCTGCCGCTTCGCGTCTGGCTATAGCTCAAGCGAGCCGGTGGAGTCGGCGTGCGATGACGGACCTCATCTGTCCTCCGAGGAATGGGTGGATGGCGCCTAACCCACACCATGGCGCGGCGGGGTGACAGGCAGCAATGTCCAGGTTGCGCCGACCTTGCCGAACTACCGAACAAGCAGTCCGAATCTCACCCGCCCGGCGGCGTAGACGGGGTTGGCTTGGTGTGTGCGGCCAAGAGGTCCGGTCTCGTTCGAGAAATGGGGTCGGCGAAGGGTCACGCAGCGCGGCTCTTTGCGGCAGAATCGGCGCATGGACCGACGCAGTCAGATTGAAACCGCGATCGCCGCTCAGGAGCAGCTGCGATCCGTCGTCGGCGACGAAGTGGTGGATGCGGCCATCGCCGCGTTGCGTCACCAGCTCGGCGACGCAACGACTCCGCCGCCACAGCGCAAGGTTGTGACGGTGCTCTTCGCCGACATCGCCGGCTTCACGGCGTGGAGCGAGTCTGCCGATGTCGAAGAGGTAGGAGAAACGATCGATGCGATCTGGCAACGCCTTGATGCGGCCGTTGCCGCCAACGGCGGCCGCATCGACAAACACATTGGAGATGCCCTGATGGCGGTGTGGGGCGTGATGGATGCCTCGGACAGGGATCCGGAGCGAGCAGTTCGGGCGGCGCTCGAAATGCGGGACGTGTTTGCAGGCGTCTGGCCCGCCACCGTTGGTCCGGAGCTGCAGATCCGGATCGGGGTGAACACAGGCCAGGCGATCCTTCGCAGGGTGGGCACGACCGGCGAGTACACCGCCCTTGGGGACGCAGTCAACATCGCTTCGAGACTCGAGCAGGCGGCGCCGCCGGGCCAGGTTCTCGTCAGCCACGACACATACCGCCACATCCGCGGCGTATTCACGGTCAGTGAGCAGCCCCTCCTCGACGTGAGAGGAAAGCGGGAACCGCTCCGCAGCTACCTGGTCGCTTCGCCACGACCCAGGGCCTTCCGTATGGAATCGCGGGGGATCCAGGGCTTGGAGACTCGAATGGTTGGCCGTACCGATGAGCTCGACTTGCTCCGCAGCAAGCTCGTCGGCGTTGTTCAAGAGCAGACTCCGGCATTGGTGACTGTCGTGGGCGACGCGGGCGTGGGGAAGTCGCGTCTGCTCTACGAATTCCTCGACTGGCTTCAAGTTCAGCCGCGCGAGTTGTTTCTGTTCCGGGCGCGCGCCGCGACGGAGCGCGAATCGATGCCATATGGCCTGATCAGAGACATGCTCTCGTCGCGGTTCGAGGTTGCGCTGGATGCCTCCGGCCCGGCGGCCATCGATGGTTGGGTGGCAGGATTCGTGGACCTGGCCGGTCTCGACCAGACGACGGCGCTCGCAGCAGCGCACCTCGTCGGCTTCGACACGTCCCACTTCGACGCTTTGCCGACCGACCCGGAACAACTGCGTGAACTCGGCGAGGAAGCGATTCAGCTCCTTGTCGCACAAACCGCACAGCGCGACCCGGTCGTGCTCATCGTTGAAGATCTGCACTGGGCGGACCAGCTATCGCTCGCCATGCTGGAAACCCTGGCAGACGGTACCTCGGGACCGGTGCTGGCGGTCGCCTCAGCCCGTCCCTCCCTTCTCGAAGACCATCCGGATTGGGGAAGCCGGGGCGGCTGGATCAACCTGGAGCCACTTACCATCGACATGAGCCGGAGGCAGGTTCTCGACCTGCTCCGAGAAGCCTCGAATGTCCCCGATGGCCTAGTCGCCGCGATCGTCGCTGCGGCCGCCGGAAACCCCTTCTATGTTGAAGAGCTGATCAAGTCGCTCATCGAGTCGGGTGCAATAACCGTGGGTCCTGATGGCTGGGAGGTCGGTCCCGACGTGAGCGCGACGTTGGCGACGCCTCCGACCTTGGCTGCCCTTCTCCAGGCCCGGCTTGATCGGCTCAACACCGGCGAACGAGTCGTGCTCCAAGCTGCTGCCGTTATCGGACAGACCTTCTGGGACGAATCGATATCGGCCCTGCTCGGCCCGCAGGCCGAATCGAGTGCGACCGGCGGGCTCGTGTCGCGCGACCTGATCGTACGCCGGCCGGAATCTTCCTTTGGTGGCACAGCGGAGTTCGCCTTCAAGCACGCACTGCTCCACGATGTGACGTACCAGAGCGTTCTGCGATCCGACCGAGAGCGTTTCCACACAGCTGCTGCACGCTGGCTCGAGAACAAAGCGGATCACCCGTCCTGGGCATCGGTAATTGCCTACCACTACGACGCGGCCAAGGCGCCTGAGGCGGGCTCGTGGTTCGTGCGTGCAGGAGGCTATGCGCGCCAGGTGTTCGCCAACGAGGAGGCTCTAACCGCCTTCGAGCGTGCGCTCGAGCTCGGCGGCCTCGAGGACTCGCTCGCCTTCGAGGCGTATGACGGAGCCGGCGAAGTGCTGACGTTGCTCGCCCGGTACGAAGAAGCAGTCGCCATGCACCGTGCGATGGCGAAAGCGGCCCAAACAGTCGGCGACATCGCTGCGCAAGGGCGAGCGATGACCGGCGTGCTTTTCGCTTTGGCACGTATTGGCGACCCCGCCGCGCTGGCGTCGCTTGCGGAGGAGACGGTTGAGATCGTGCGCTCGATGCCGGTCCCGGACCATCGGCTCCTATGCGAGGCGCTGCGAGGCGCCGGTTGGATCGCGGTGCGGGCCGGCGATCTGCAAGCCGCTATCCGCTACGGGGAGGAGGCGTCGCAAGCCGCCAGGGACGCCGACGACCGACGGGGGCTGTCGCTCAGCCTCAACCTCCTTGGCTTTGGCGAGTCGTCGCGCGGCGACTTTCAGACGGGTGAAGACCACATTCTCCAGGCGCTACAGATTGACCGGGAGTTGGGCAACCGTCACGAGGAGTGCACTTCGTTGAACAACCTCGGCGAGTCGCAGCGCCTTCGCGGCGACTACACAAGGGCGATGGAGACATACGGACAGGCACTTTCGCTGGCAATCGAACTCGGAGACGCCGACAGCCATGCCCTAGCCCTGAGCAATCTCGGCGGAGCATATGTCGGCCTGGGCCGATTCGCAGAAGCTGTCGATTCGCTCCTCGAGTCGATCGAGGCGTTCGCCGCCGCAGGACGACGCGAATACCTCTCTGAGACGAAGCGGTTCCTAGCTGAGGCGTACTTCGGGCTGGGTGCTGTCGACGATGCGATCACTATGGCGATCGAAGCGCTCAACGACGGGACTGCAGCTGGCAATCCGGAGCAGATTGGCCACGCCTGGCGAGTTCTGGGCATCGCAGCGACAGCTTCGAATGGCCACGTGGCTATTGGCGATGATTCCGTCTCAGCCGACTACTGCTTCGAACGCTCAGTTGTGTATCTGGCTGGGACTACCGTCGACCGGGCGGTCACGCTTGCCGACTGGGCGCGTTCTAAGGCGAGGGACGATGCAGCGGCAGCGGGTGAGCTGTGGGACAGAGCAATAGCGATACTCGCGCCGCTCGGCCTTGCCGACCTGGCTGGCGAGGCGCCGCAATAGCAGACTGCGGGCGTGCTGTTCGGCGCTGCCCCACGTCATCTCGCCTTGCTCGGGCGATGTGCTCCCGAATCGCGCTGACAGCTGTGTGCGTAGCGCAGCCGGGCAGAAATCTTCATTCCGAGTGGCGGTGAGAGGAACGACGTCCGGAACGTCTCGGCCCTTCACGGCGAGGGCTCAGGCGTCGATATCCGCCACAGCCTCGAAGATGCCACCTAGAAAGAACTCGCCTCCAACCCTTCGAGGGCCATCTCTACGTCCTCGGTCCATACGATGTCGTACACGCCTGGGGCGATCACTTCCGTCTCGACGGTTATGCCGTTGGTGGCCAGGTCGGCGACGATCTCCTCGATGTGGGCGTTCCACTCGGCCTTCTCGGCGTCGGACCAGTTTGCGATCTCCTCGAGGAAGCGCTGGTGGTAGAAGTCGTCAACTGCGGTCCACAACGCTTCGTCGTCACCCATTGCCTCGAAGTCGAGATAACGGATACCGAGCTCGTCTGCAGCGACGCTCACGGTATAGCCGAGGCCTTCGAGGTGGGCGACGAGGGCGTCGGTCTCGGCGTTGATCTCGGCGATCTCCTCCGGGCCGGGCATCCATTCCTCGCACTCGCGCTCGCCGAGGGGGAAGTTTTCGCCTTCCAGCTCCATGAGGGCCATTTCGAGCTCCTCGGTCCACACGGTGTCGATGACGCCGGGAGCGATCTCCTCGGTCTCAGCCGCGATGCCTCGCGCGGCGAGGTCGGCGACGAACTCCTCGATGTGGGCGTTCCACTCGGCCTTCTCGGCGTCGGACCAGTTTGCGATCTCCTCGAGGAAGCGCTGGTGGTAGAAGTCGTCGACGGCCATCCACAACGCTTCGTCTTCACCCATTGCCTCGAAGTCGAGATAACGGATACCGAGCTCGTCTGCAGCGACGCTCACGGTGAAGCCGAGGCCATCGAGGTGGGCGACGAGGGCATCGTGCTCGGCGTTGATCTCGGCGATCTCGTCTGCAGACGGCTCCCAGTCGTCCTCGGTGCCTTCTTCGAAGAAGAACTCCCCGCCTTCCAGCTCCATGAGGGCCATTTCGAGCTCCTCGGTCCACACGGTGTCGATGACGCCGGGGGCGATCTCCTCGGTCTCAGCCGCGATGCCTCGCGCGGCGAGGTCGGCGACGAACTCCTCGATGTGGGCGTTCCACTCGGCCTTCTCGGCGTCGGACCAGCCGGCGACTTCATCGGCCCACTGCTCGAGGTGGAAGTCGTTTATGGCCTCGAAGAGGGCCTCGTCGGTGTTCTCATCGAAGTCGATGTAGCGAACGCCAAGCTCGTCGGTGACCACGGTCACGGTGAAGCCGAGGGCTGCGAGATGCAAAACGAGCGCGTCGGCCTCAGCGTTGATCTCGGCGATCTCGTCGGCTGAAGGCTCCCAATCGACGAAGCACTCTTCCCCTTCGAGGAAGCCGTGTTCCGGGCTCTCGTCAAAGTCGACGGGGATCTCGCCCTGGTCGTGTGTTGCGGCACCGCTTGTGATCTTCAGCGGTACGGCTTGTGTCAGCGTCGAAGTGTCGCTGCGTTGGTCTCCCGGCTGGGCTACGGCGACGCTGACGACGCCGACCAGCAATACAGCTGCAGCCGCCGTCGACGCAATCAACCGTTTCATAACCTCCATTCTGGACTCCTTTCGAGGTTTTGTGGAGTCGGCGGAACATCGCGGCTTGAAGATGTTGTGAATGAGGCGGTCCGCGCGGGTGGTGATCCGCGAGACACGCGGCGATTGCTCGGGCGAGTCCGACGAGTTGTGCGTTCCGTCAGCCTGTCTCGATCTGCGGAAGTCCTCGATACGCCTCGAGGTCGTGCTCGTAGGAACGCTTGTGCGCTCGCCCCTCGTCGTCGTCGTAGGTGACCGTGGCGCGGAACCTTTGCGTCCCCTTGCGGCGAAACACCAGGGCAGCGGAGTCCAGGAAGACGCGAACACTCTTGCTGGGAGACAGCACGCCGAGGCGGCTCCAGATGGGCAGCTCAGACACGATCACCTCGCCACCGACGCCGATCAGTTTGCGAGAGAACTCAACGCGTGGTCGGAACGCAGGACGTCCGCCAATGTTCCGCATGACCAGCACGAATGCGCCGTTGACGTAATCCACGTCGACGATGACGTAGGGATCGGGGCGTTCTTCGCCGGCATGGTCAGGCTTCATGCCATCACGTGTCTAATTCGAGGCCCTCATGGCAGATCTCGATCATCTCGATGGCGATCTCGTTGCCGTCTGCCTTGAGCGACGGTCCGGTCCACTTGGTGGGCCAGCCTCGGTGAAAGTTGAACCGCATCACTTCCTGGCGCTTTTCATCGAGGAGGATGATGGACCCGTCGGCGCGTTGCACTTGTCCATCCATGGCCGAGACGATCCAGTTCCAGAAGGCCAGGTCACCGGTCACGCCTCGTTTGAGGGTGATGTTGGTGAACTTTTTGAGCCCGGGGACCTTGCGAACGGTGATGTCCTCTGAGCCGTTGCGATATTCAATCGGGGTGATCTCGACTCCGAGCCCGCTGACCTCGGAGAACGAACCCTGCACCGACCCACCATCATCGCTCACTCCATTGACGACAACCAGAAAGTTGTAGCCCGGATAGGGGTCCTCTCGGAACACGGCGGGCATCGGCGTCTCCTCTCCGTTTGCGTCGAATGGCATGAGGATAGATCTGCGGCTGGCGGGATTCGGACGCGGTGGTGCGGGCTCGGGTGGGCCGGCTGATTCGCAGCCTCCAGCCCCCAGGATTGGTCCCGCCCCCCGGGTGGCGAATAGGGGTCACCCCCGATGGGCTTGTGCGGAGTTCTCGCCGAGGATTCTCACATGGAACAACGACACACCGTCATCACTGCAACCCGCCGTCAGCTCGGGGCTTTCGCCGAACAAATCAGCGACTGGCGCACGATGCGATACATGGAGGCCGGTTTCTACAGCCGTGCCGAGGTTGCAGCTCACCGACGCCGCGGGGTCGCCATCGAGTCCAATCGCGGCGACGACTTCGAGGTCGTCGCGTTCGGCGACACCGGCTCGATTCTGGCGACACTGTCGCTGCGGCGACCGATCGGTTCGGCGGGTTGGACGACGACAGAAGCGACCCGGCCCACTTACGGCCTGGAGCGCGTGCACGGGACCGCGTTCTTGGATGCGCTTCCTGCGGTGGCGATGGACCGCTGCTGGGAAGCCGGCCGCTTTCTCCGTGACCGCAATGTCGACAGCAGCCGTGCCGTCGTTTCGGTCACAGTCGCCGCCGCCGAACTGGTCGCCGGGTTGGCCGCCAACGGTCAAGCCGCCCGGCTGATCGGGGAGGCGGAGCCCACCGTGGCGATACGCCACGTCACCGCTTTTGGGCTCCCGTTGATCACAGGAACCCACGTCAGCTCTGCGTCGGTCGACGGTCTATTGCAGCCCCGATATCGCGGCCGCACCATTGTCCCCTTTGCCGTCGACCTCACCGCCATCACGGCGGCACATTGCGCCGCTTGGCGCCGGCTCAGTGACCGGTCGCACCTTCTCGAGGAGGCCGCCAGTGTTGCTTGATCAAACCCAGGCGAAGAGCTTCTACGACGAGCTGAC
>JAHEJX010000052.1:0-11847 GCA_024638645.1 Actinomycetes bacterium | reverse complement strand
GTCCAGCAGCGGCTCCGCGATGCCCGCATCGTCATTGCCGGCTGTGGCTCCACCGGTGGGGCGGCCGTCATGCCGCTGGTACGCACCGGGGCCGCTCACTTCCTTCTCGCAGACCCGGACGTTTTCGAGCTTTCGAACCTGAACCGCCAGAACGCCACGGTCGACGATGTCGGTGCCAACAAGGCCCAGGTTGCGGAGCGTCACATTCGCTCCGTCAATCCCTACGCCACGGTGACCGTGCTGCGCGACGGAATCCCGGCCTCCAACGTCGACCCGCTCCTCACCAGCCGCGACGTTGTGATCGACGCCATCGACGTCACGACCGTCGCCGGTATCGCTGCCAAGAAGGCGCTCCACGAGGCCGCGGTCCGCGTCGGTCTCCCGGTCGTCACGGCATACGATATCGCCGGAGCCCAGTTCATCGAGGTCTTCGATTACCGCAGTGGCGGTGCCCCGCTTGGTGGCAAGGTGGCCGGCAAGGCCAGCCCGAGCGGTGTATTGGCTGCATTGATCCCGCCGACGGCGCTGCCGGAAGAGATCCTCCCGATCTTGGCCGCGGGGCCTGCAGCTCTCGAGGAAGGTTTTCCCCAGCTGGCTATGACGGCGAACCTCTTCGGAGCGCTGGTCGTGCCCATCGTTCTCCGGCTATTGGCCGATACGCCTCTTCCCAAGCGGATGAGAGTCGACCTGGCCGGAATCACCCTTCCGGCACCGCATCGGGTGATGCGCCGCATCCGCACCCTGGTGAAGCTGCCGGCAGTGTGGCTGCGAGCGACGAGAGGAGGCCGCTCATGATTCTGTCCGATGGCGCCACCGAGGTGCGTGGCTGGCGTGGCTGGATCGGGCTGCTGCGACGCTGGCCCAAGCTGCGCCGTGAACTGATGGCTGCGGACGGCTACGTGAAGCACCGCATCTACCTGGCCGGACCTACGACGATCGGTCTGTTGACATGGTGGGAGTCGCGCAAATCGCTGATGCAGTTCGCCCACGGCCCCGCTCACCACGAGATCTGGGTGTGGTCGGTGCGCGACAACCGCACTAAGGGCGGCTGGCTGGCTACCTACGAGCTGAAGAAGGGCGGCGCCTTGTGGGGCAGCGGCACGCCGCTGGCTGGAGTGTTCGCAGACCAGGTGCCGGCCGTCTCGGCAGAACCGCCACGGCGGTGCCCGGCCCACCACTGATGGACATCCTCACCGCGTTCGGCTGGCTGGCCGCCGTTGTCGTGGTCGAACGTGGCGCCCGCCAGCTCATCGCATCGCGCGCTGTTGCCTGGATTGCCGCCTACAGCCTCCTCGGCGTGGCAGCCGTCGCAGTTGGTGTGGGATCGCCCGGCGGCAGGCCATTCGGTCCGGCAGCCGCAATCGGCCTCGCGCTCGCCATCGTCGGTTACCCGCTGGGTCGCCTCCTTCTGCGGGACGTGCCATCCAGCCCTCCGCAAGACAAGCTGCCGACGGAGCTGGCGGCCTTGGCAGGGTTCGTAGCCGTCGCTGAGGAGTTGCTGTGGGGCGCCATTGTGGAGCCGGCCGTTGGCATCGTGGCGACATCGGCTCTGTTCGCCGTCAAACACCCTCTGGTCGACGGCCGCTGGCGCCGCACCCTTGGCCTGTTCCTGTTCTGGTTGGGCCTCGGCCTGGTGCGAGCCTGGTCATGGCCGGTGGCCATCGCACTCCACATCGGGCTCAACGCCGGAGGAGTCCTGCTGGGCCATCGCACCGGGCGGGACCAGTTCTAGGAAAATCCGCCGGTTGTCGGCGGCTAGCTGGCGACTTGCACGACGCGCCCAACTGGGAGCCGATTCGTCAACTGTCACTCACCGCGGAAACTGTCGGCTTCGACATGTCCGTGTTTGAGGACGCGGCTGGATCGCGGAGAGGACACGACCGAGGGCTGTTGGGAGTTCGGGGCCGTACGGACGACCAGTCCTAATATCTCGCAGTGATAGCGTCCGGCTTTGGCGGCCTCATATCGAATTTTGTGCGCCACGGCGGGCTGCTGGTCTTGCTTGTTGTGGTGGGCGCCGTAGCTGTCTCCTATCGACGCATGTCCCGTCGGCTGCAGACCAGCGGTTGGCTCGCTGCCGCTGCACTATTTTCGATTGGCTCGATCCTCGCCATCACCCTTGGAGTGCGCGTCTTCGACGCCGGCGGAGTTGGGTTCGGCCTGCCGCGCTTGAGCTGTCTCGACACAGGCGTGTGTCTGAATCGGGCGGTCGAGATCGACGCGTCCTGGCTTCTCAACCTGGCGATCTTCGTGCCGGCCGGATTCTTCAGCGTTCTTGCGTCGCGTCGAACGCTGGCGCTGTTCATCGCTCTGATCGGCCTATCCATCGGCATCGAGGTGGTGCAAGGCGTCTTTCGGTTGGGTGCGCCCGATCCGGGTGACATCTTCGCTAACACCCTCGGGTCACTCATCGGGGTGGCGCTGGGCGCTGCCGTGTTGCGGATCACGGCCCAGCCCGGCGGGCGCCAAACGGATCTGTCGCGCACGTTGGGGGCCATGGCCTTTACATTCTCCGTGGCCATCGTTTTCGGCTGGCTCGCTCTGGCGACCGCCGCCAACAGTCAGCGGGCATCGCTTGCCGACGAGATAATGGACGTGTTCGCCGGCACCGCGGCCGCCGACATCGCATCAGCAATGGCAGCGGACAACGGATTCGACGGCCTGTTGGCGGCAGTGAGTACCCGTCCCGACTATCTGGGGCAGGTAGGGGAATCCAACGACTACGCCGCCCGGTATTCGATGCAGTTTCTTGGGTTCAATCGCTGTGTCTTTGTCTACTGGGATGCCGCCGGAGTCACTCTGACCAACGGAGCGGGTCAAGAATGCACGGTCTTCAGAGACCGCCCGCCCGGCTAGCCATGCTTGCGGGCGCTCGATCCACACCACCAATCCCTTGAGGTCGGCCCGAATCGGGGCCGTAGGCCGACCCCGATTCGCGGATTACTTCAACTAACGCGGGAGCGCCTCACCATGTCGATGCCGACACCGAGGGACCACACGATCCACGCGGTGAGCCCGACGTACTCGACGATCGCGAAGGGCCCCGTCTCATTGCCGCTGACCATCCACAGGCCACCGATCACCAGTGCCGCGGCACTCGCCGAGCCCAGCCACCCCAACCAGCGAGCCAACGCACCGGTACGCAAGATCACGACGGACGCCGCCAGCGCTACCAGAGCAAAGGCAACACTGAACAACAATCCGTACGCAACCGCATCCATGTGCATGACGAACAGCAGTAGCCCATCGTCGACTGCGCCGTCGGCTAAGGCAACGGCGGACCACGGGATGGCGGCCGCAACGACGAGGGCAGCCGCCATGATGGAGCCGGCAAAGGTCAGCCGCGGGAACTCCGTGGGCACCGTCTCCGACCAGGCCAAGGTGTCGCGCAGGCAGGCCCCGAAATACATGAACACGAATGTGAACAGGATGGCCTCAGCCCAAGCAGCAACCAGGATCAGGTTGGCGTTGTCGACGAAGAACTCCCTGATGTCGGCGATCGGGTCGGTGAAGGACGCTCCAGGCAAGAAGAAGATGTCAATTGCGAGCGCCAGCGAGAAGACAATCCCGGCGATACCTCCCGCTCGCTGACTTTTGGGCGTGAACACAACCTCGCGGGTTGCTATGGCTTGAGCCATACCAACACCCCCGTTCATGTCGTGGGAGGTCATCGACCCCCCGATGTAGCAACCACAACCCCCGCGGAATGGGCTGACCAGGGCCGAAAGTCCTGGGAATATCTGCGACGGATTGCCAGGTCGCCGGAGAACCCTCGGCAGCCGCTGCGGGGCCCCGAGTTTGCCGTCGGTCATCGCTTCATGGCGGGCCTGGGCCGCCGCAACAGAACGCGGCGCGGTCAACATACCTAGATCAGTCCGCCGCAGCGCCAGGGTCGATGGTTTCCAATACGTGGCCCGCGGCCGCGGGAAACACCTCTCCAACGTCGGCGTCGAGCCGCAGCGTGATGATTCCGAGCTGATCGTGGCCGGTGCCTCCGCGGTTGATGACGACGTACGGTGTGCCGCGCTCTGCTGCTCGCAAGGGAATGTCGGCGGCCGGCGTCACCGAAAGCGTCGAACCGAGCGCGACTACCAGGTCGCACCGCTCAGCCGCCGCGAAGGCCCCGTACAGATCGTCAGCGCGGAGGTTTTGCCCGAAGCTGATAGTCGCCGGCTTGAGATGACCGCCGCATTCACAGTCGGACGGTTGTCCAGACTCGGCGAATCGGGCGAAATGCGGACCGGGCTCGCTGCGATGTCCGCACTTCTGGCACTCGATCAGCGTGTTGGTGCCGTGGATCTCGATGAGCCGGTCGGGTGAGGTCCCGGCGCTGCGGTGCAGCCCGTCGACGTTCTGGGTCACCACCATGTCGACCCGGCCGGCCCGTTCCAGCGCGACGATGGCTTGGTGCACGTCGTTCGGCTCAGCGTTGCCGAAAGCGGCGCGGTCCTCGCTCTTCTGCTGCCAGTACGTCTGGCGCGCGGCCGCCGAGGTCATGAAGTCCTGGTAGTACACCGGTTGGCGGCTATGCCACACCCCTTGGGGACCCCGATAGTCGGGTATGCCCGACGCCGTCGAAATACCGGCACCAGTGAACACGAGGATTCGGTGATGGTCACTCAGCAATCGGGCAAGCTGTTCGATGCTGTTGTCCCCGGTGGTCATGGCCGCAGCCTACGGCGTTGTCCTCCGCCCGCCGGGTGCGCAGCCGATCCTCGCGCTGACCGGGCCGAGAACGCGGAAGGAGAAGTTGCGCTCTGGCGTCGACACGGCCGTCATCGATCCTCCCCATTCGGGCGCTCCACGTTTGTCAATACTGGCATCAAGCGGGTGGGCCATGCAGGGACTTGTAACGCAGCCGTGTCAAGACCCGCTCAAAGCGGGCCGTTCGGCGTTCGCCACGGTGATGACAGGGCTCGGCTGTAGCAAGCGCGCATTGGTCATCGCCAAGCTTGCTCGCGCGGAAGATCTGTGAATTCCCTTCCCCATTCCCACTGACCTGCGGGTACGGTTTGTTGAGAGGCTTGTGCGGGGTGCGCGTCGACCTGAAGGGGGCTCAATTGAGCGGACGCGACTTCACGATCTCGGACAAGTACCTAGAGCCATTTCGAGACGGCCTGCAGACGGTCGTCCGCTGGTGGAACCCGCGGATCCAAGGCGTCGAGGTGACGCAGGCGATCCAGCACTATCGTTCGGCTTCGCATCTCACCAGTCCGGCTCAGCAGGGAGCGGACAATTCGCTGCGACTGGTGGCCAACAAACCGGCGTGGGTTCGCGTCTATGTTCGTCCCGGGCTGTTTGCGCCATCTCCGGTGACCTTGTCGGCGACGCTCGAGTTGCATCGCCGCCACCATGGATTCCTCTGGGTCCCGGTTGCCACGATCAGCCCCAGGGCGCCGGGGAGTGTGACTGCTCCGACTGCGACGACTTACGACGCCGAGCGGTCATCTGTTGCCAACACGATCAACTTCGTCATTCCGACGGGCGACTTCCACGGCTATTTGCGCCTGACGGTAAAGCTGACTCCGGTCGGCGGCGGCGACGCGATTGATACCGAAGTCATCAACGTTGATGCTTGCCTGCGCCAAACCCTTCGCGTACGCGGCATCCTGGTGTCCTATAACGGTGCGTCGACGGCAAACCCGGGTCCACCGGCACCCACGAACATAACGCTGGCGGCGCCGACGTTGGCGAACTTGCAGACCACCGCGGCCCTCGCCCAACGCATGATGCCGGTGCAGACGACCGGTTCGTTTGTGAGCGCCGGCACGGTGGTTTGTGATCGCCCTCTGGACGATCCTCGCTCCAGTGCCGGCGGTTGCTCGCCGAACTGGAGTCGGCTGCTGAACCGGCTGACCAACCAGCGCACGGCGGACGGGAACCGAGCCGATGTCGTCTATTACGGGCTGCTCCCCGGGGCCATCCCCGTCAACGTGCCCGGGTGCGGGAGGGGCGGTCTCGGCTCAGGGAGGACCGGCGACCAAGGGACGTTCGTGCACGAGATTGGCCACGGTTACGGGTTCGCCCACACCCCGTGTGGCAACGTTGGCACGCCCGACCCCAACTATCCGAATTACCTGCCTCATCCGATGGCATCGATTGGTGAGTATGGGCTCGACATCTCCAATGGAGCCGTGTTCCGGCCCCAAACCGCGAATGACTACATGTCGTACTGCGGTCCGCCTTGGATGTCGATCTATCAGCACAACCGGCTCATTCAGCATGCGCGCCTTGGTCAGGATTTCGTGTGCGACGAGCCATGGTGGTTGGACTACCTTGAGCAGGTCCGCGCATTGCGTCGGTGGCCGTGGCCAGATCCGCCGCCGTGGAACCCCTGGGAGTGGATCGACATGAATCTGGAGCCGATTATCTCGATAACGGGCATCGTCGACTCGGCCCGCGAGGTCGAAGTCGCCACGGTGGCCCGGGTGTCCGCTGCGACCGGGCTCGACGGTGTGGCGACAGACCTGACGGCGGTGCTCCTCGATGAGAAGGGTGAGGTCCTCGCCGAAGGCCGTGTGGTCCGCCTCCGTGAACATGGCGGCTGCGGGTGCGGCGATGATCACGGAGATTCCGGCCCGTACAACTTCCAGGTGTTCATTTCGGATGTTGCTCCGGGCAGCGCACTCGTGATCCGCGACGCCGACGGCGAGGAGATCTGGTCGCGTCGCGCTCCCAAACAACCGCCCCGAGTCGGCGAAGTCTCGGCCGAGGTTTCCAAGGACGGCACCATGGAACTGCGGTGGGACTATGAGGTGGCCGCCAAGGAGAGTGAGGCCTGGGCACAGTGGTCCGATGATGGCGAGCACTGGCGCGGCCTTGCCGTCGGACTCGTCGAGTCGGGCGCATCGCTGCCCATTGAGGGCCTCCCGGCGGGCAAAGTCCTACTTCGGGTGCTGGTGCACGACGGATTCTCGACGGCGACGTCGGATCCGGTCGAGGTCGACATTCCGGCACGGCCCCCGATAGCTTCGATCATGCATCCTCGCGAAGGGCAGACGCTGCTGGCCGGCCAACCCATGCAACTGTGGGCAGCCGTCGCCGATCAGGCAGGACATCCTCTTGGTGACGAGGTGTGCAAATGGATCCTCGACGGCGATGACGTTGGCGAGGGCAAGGAAGTTTGGCTGGAGGCGCCTCGCCCGGGCGAACACGAAGTGACCCTGGTCGCAATCGGGCCGGGCGAGGACGCTCGAGTGAGCGTGCGATTCACGACCGTGGGCGAGGGCGGCGACGACGTCAAGCAGGAGGCGGCAAGCTAACGCAGATCGGCCGGTGCGGATGGCGCCTCGGACGGATTGGCCTAGCCGTGGTGCCCATTCAAGCTCCATGGTGGGCAGGTTTGGCATAGAGCCCCCAGACCTGGGCGATCGGCGGGATGATGCTCGATCGGGCCAACGCGCCTCCAGCGGGCTGATGCGGTAGCCGCCGCCGATAAAGCCGACTGGGAGTTCGGTACCCACGAGCGGGCTTGGATCCGCCGGTTGAGGTACCCACCGTCGCTGCGCCGCCTTCGTCGGGCGAGCATTGCCTTCACAAGAGCGCCAAACCTGCCGATGGAAGACTGTCGACTCTGAGATGGACTGAAGATGCCCGCGCCTCCGCCCGCTAACGAGCTTGCCCGGCTCGCCGAATTGCACGAGTACCGCATACTCGACACGGTGGCTGAGTCGACTTACGACGCCATCACATTCCTCGCCGCCGAGATCTGCGAGGTTCCCATCGCGCTGATAAGCATCGTTGACGAGGAACGCCAGTGGTTCAAGAGCAGGGTCGGTCTCGACGCCGAGGAAACACATCGTGACCTGGCATTCTGCGCATACGCCATCCACGGCCCGGACCGAATGATGATCGTGCCCGACGCCGCGGCCGATGCGCGCTTCCTGGCAAATCCTCTGGTCACCGGGGATCCCAACATCCGTTTCTATGCAGGGGCGCCTCTCGTCGCACCCGGGGGGCAAGCCCTGGGAACCCTGTGTGTCATCGATCGTGAACCGCGCCAACTCAGCGAACGTCAGGAGCAGGCACTGCAAGCCCTGTCCGTCCAGGTGATGGCGCTTCTGGAGATGCGGAAGACCGTCAGAGAGCTCGAGGAGAACCAACGAGCGTTGGCGGCTGCTACGCGCCAGCGCGATACCTTCATGGCAACGGTCTCACACGAGATCCGGACGCCGCTGACGACGGTCATCGGCTATATCGATCTGTTGCGGGCCGGCATGCCTGAGGACGAGCGGCGAGAAGTCTTGGAGACCGTGGCGCGTGAGGCGTCCGATGTCGAATACCTCATCGAAGACCTGCTCGTCGCAGCTCGAACGGAGGCCGACTCGTTGCGGTGTGCAGCCGTCCCGGTGCGGCTGGCCGCCCAGGTGGCCCAGGTGCTGGAGTGCTTCGATCCAATCGAGGACACCGTCAAGGTAGACGTCACCGATTGTGTGGCGACAGCCGACCCCGCCAGAGTCCGACAGATCGTCCGCAATCTGTTCACCAACGCGCGGCGCTATGGCGGTCCCACCATTCAGTTCCGGGGGACTCAGGGCGACGACCACGTCTCCCTATCCGTCATGGATGACGGCGATGGCATTGCCCCAGAAGACATCGAGGCCATCTTCGAACAGTTCGGCCAAGCGACAGACTCACGCCATGTAGCGGACTCAGTTGGGCTCGGCCTTCCGATTGCACGGCTATTGGCCGAGAAGATGGGCGGCTCGCTGACTTACGTCTACGAAGGCGGCCACAGCGTGTTTGAGCTGACGCTTCCGGCAGGGGCCAGTTCGAGCCACTGAGGCCCGGGCCAGCCTGAAACGGCCGCGCAACATGGCGGCGAGCTGGGTCGGGCCTTCGCGATGGATCTTGGCTGCAACCGATCACAACCCTTCCCCGTATCCTCCGACCAGGAGGTGCTTGCCAATGGCCACAACACGCTCGGCATCGAGACGGCGCCGCACCAACCAAGCGCTGCTCTTCTTGGTGCCGTTGGCCATCTTGACCGGGCTGTTTGCCAACACGATCGGCGTCGATTGGCTGATCGACCCGGTGATGATCCACGGCGCCGTGGCCGTAGCGATCGCTCTGCTCACACCCTGGAAGGCGCCGATCGTGTCCCGCGGGCTCGGGAGGCATCGAGCGAGCCGCTGGACTTCGCTGCTTCTCCTTTTTCTCATCGCGACCACGCTGACCAGTGGGTTCGTCCACAGCACTGACCTGATCCGCACAGTGGGCCCGCTCTCGTTGATGCAGATCCACATCGGTGGCGCGTTGCTCGCGCTCTTGTTGGTCTTTGCCCATTTTCGATCACATCCGGTCCCGGTACGTAAGGCCGACCTCGATCGGCGAGCGTTTCTGTCTGCAGTGGGGTTCGGCACTGCAGCCGCTGCCATCTGGGTGGGCTGGGAGGGTGTGCTCCACATTGTCGGCTCTCGCGGCGCCGACCGTCGGTTCACCGGCTCGCACGAAAGGGGTTCCTTCAACCCGGCCGCCATGCCGGTTACGTCGTGGTGGGACGACGCTGTGCAACACATCGACGCTGCCGCATGGTCGGTTCAGGTCGCCGGGAACCCCATGACGCTCAGCGATATCGAGGCGATGCCGCTTGACCACGTGACGGCCATTCTCGATTGCACCAGCGCTTGGTACTCCGAGCAGGTCTGGACCGGCGTTCGACTCGACCGGTTGATCGCCACAGACAAGCCGTCGATCGCCGTCAGCTCGGCCTCCGGTTACGGCCGCCGTTTCCCGACGCGCGACCTCGACAAGCTGTGGCTGGTTACCCACGTAGGCGGTGCGCCGCTTTCGGCAGGCCACGGATTCCCGGCCCGCATCGTGGCTCCGGGACGGCGCGGGTTCTGGTGGGTGAAATGGGTCACTGCCATCGAGCCCTCCGACGTGGCGTGGTGGCGACAGCTGCCCTTCCCGGCGACGTAGTCGATGGCTGCGCTACGTCGACCCGCCGGCCGCTTAGCCTGGATGCCATGATCGGGAATTCCACCGCGTCGCATCAGGATTGGCGTCGTCCGCTCAAGACCATGGGGGCATTGTCCGGGGCGGTCGTCGTTCTTGGCTTCATCGTGGCGCACGGCATCCTCATTTCCGATATCTGGTCCGGCCTGCGGCGGATGATCTTCGCCGGTGTGCTGTGTGGGGTTGCATTGGTGTGGAGCTACAACCGAGCGGTCTCGGCCCATTCGACCCGGGCGTGGTTCGGCTACTCGGGTATGTATGCCGGGGAGCTAGTTGCTCTGGGGGCGTTGTCGCTCTTGATCCTGCGGCCCCGGTATTCGATGGCAGAGCTCATGGTGGCCGACGACGCTTTCGAGCGGCTATTGCCGCCGTCGCTTCCGTTCATCGCCGGGGCCATCGTCGTGGGGACAGTGGGGATCTGGCTCTACTTCGGGCGCAAGCCTGCGGCATTCGTTCCGATCCTGGTCACCCAGATCCTCTTGGTATTCCTCCTCGGCCATCAGTTCGCTTTTCTCGGCCTGGTCGAGACCTCGACGGCGCTGCTGGTCGTCTTTGGCGAGTTTGCCCTGTTCACCGTCTTCCTGGCAGGAGCGTTCAGTCTCGGGGTGATGTCGACCACGATTGCGCTAGCGCGCCGCCGGTCACAGTCATAGGTCAGCCGCCGCGGCGGCGGTCGAGTAACTGCGCTTGGTTGATCCGCCCGAGGGGCCCGGTCTCGTCGAAGACGCGCGTATCCGCAAGGCCGATGCCTGAGCGGTGCTGGTGGGCGGCCGATTTCATACCGACCCACTCGCCGACCGGTAGCCGGTGGGCATACAGAGTGATGTCCGGATTCACATAGAGGTACGCCTCCGGGTCGAGCGCCTGGGAGTTGCCGTTCGACATGTCGGCGAGCGTGGCCAGCCGCACAAACGGGGTCGTTTCTCGCCCGGCGATCACCGGCTGTTTGAGCCGGAACCAGGAGATCCCGGGGCCGAACCTGATGAAGGTGTTGTCTATCGATCGGATCTCTACGGCGCCCCGGTGGAATCGGGGCAGGTCCGTGTCGAAACTCCAGAAGTCCTTGATGGGTATCGCCTCATCCGGCGGCGGAGGCTGTTGCCAGTGCTCCTTCTCCACATCGGGGAGATCGAGGACGGTGGTGCGGATCTTGAGAGCGGTTGCCCTCCCGACTTCGACGTCGCCGTGGAGCAGGATCGCTTCGACCACCTGAATACGTTTGCCGTCCCGGTGGATGTGTGTTTCCACACGGAGTGGATCGAGTGGCACGGGGCGGAAGAGATCGATCGTGAACCGGGCAACCTGCATTGGCGCAACCGTGGACACGCCCTCGATGGCGGCGGCGAGCAGCCCCGAAGGGGGGCTGCCGTGCTGGGCGACGTCCGACCAACCGCCCCGAGTCAGCTCGGTTGGGAGGTAGTGATCGCCGTCGGGTATGAACAGGGCGTCGGCCATGCGGGCAGGGTACTGGGGCTCTCGCCAACTCTACGGCTGTCGGACCCCACACGCCGCAGGTAGGGTTCGGCGTCATGAGAATCGGGCTGATAACGCAGCTTCATGGGCGCCCAGATGGGGCAGTGCCAGCGCCGAGCTGGGACTCTGTCAGTGAGTTGGCACAGACCGCAGAAGCTGTCGGTTTCGACATGTTCGTGTTCGAGGATGCCCTTCTGTACAAGTCTGAAGACGGCTCGATGGGCTTGTGGGAATCCGTGGCTATCGCCGGCGGCATCGCCGCCTCGACGAGCCGCATCCACTTCGGCCAGTCGGTAGTCAACTCGCCTTATCGGTCGCCGGCCCATGTGGCGAGCATTGCGACGACGCTCGATGAGATCTCCGGCGGCCGGTACGTGCTCGGTATCAGTGCGGGCAACACTCCCGACTCCGACTATG
>JAHEJX010000051.1 GCA_024638645.1 Actinomycetes bacterium | reverse complement strand
TCTGGTGGGGCACCCCGGCTTCGGGCTCACCCGAATCGGTCTTTCCCTACTTGCGGCTCACGCCGGGAGGGCACCAGTTGCCTATCTCGACGTGAGGGGATGGCTCTGCCCGGTTGCTGCTTGGGAGTCAGGGGTCGATCCAGAACAACTCGTCGTAGTTCGTTGTCAGGATCCGGTGCGATGGGGTAGAGCACTCATGGCTCTGTTGGAAGGTGTCGGTTGGATCTACGCAGAAGTGCCTCGTGGCGTGAAAGAGGCGCAGCTGCGCCGAATTGCCGGCCTGGTGAGAAACAGAAAGTCGTCGCTGATCCTGCGTCCGGTACATGGAGGCTTGCCAAGCGGAGTCGCCTTTCTACTCCTGCAAGCCGAAGAGGTCGGCTGGGTCGGCACCGATCGCGGCCACGGGCGGCTCACCTCACGAATGCTCTCCCTTGCTGCCACAGGTAAAGCGACGCGAGGTATGACCAGGAGTGTCGAGGTGGAGGACGATGGGACGGACGCTCTGCGTTTGGTATCCGGATTGGCCACTGCGCCGCCCGGACGCGCCACCGGATAGACCATCGCAGGCTGTCGGCGAAGACAACAGGGTCATCGCCGTCAACTTGCTTGCTTGGGAAGCCGGTGTGCGTCATGGGATGCGGCGCGGCGAGGCAGAAGCGGTGTGTCCCACAGTCGTCACCGTTGCGAGCGATCCTGCGATCGAGGCGGTGCGGTTTGAGCCAGTTGCCAGGGCCATCGAAGAGCTGATTCCCAAAATAGAATTGGCGGCGCCCGGGCTGGTGTTTGCACCCGTCGCCGGCGCGGTCAACTACTACGGCGGTGAGCAGCCGCTTGTCGATCTCATCGTCAAAGAAGTCGACAAAGTCACCGGTTCTGGGTTCAAGATTGGGCTGGCTTCTGGGCCCTTCGCTGCGCAACGCGCCGCGGAAAGGGCCGACCCCCTGCTCATCGTCGAAGACGATGCAGAGTTCCTTGCATCATTGGAGATCGCTTCGCTCGGCAGTGAGGAGCTTGCTGCCACCTTCCGTTGGCTCGGGATAACTACCTTGGGTGCCCTCGCCGAGTTGCCCCGTGATGCGGTGACAACCCGTTTTGGGCAGCTCGGTACCCAGGCTCATCGTCTTGCCAATGGACTCGATCGGGCTGCTCAGGCTCGCCGGATCCCTCCGGATCTCGATGTTGAAGAGTCCTTCTCGCCGCCTCTCGAGAACATCGAACAGGCAGCGTTCGTGGCCAGAGCGATGGCCAATCGACTCGTCTCCGAGCTGCGCGCGCATGGAGCTGCTCCGCATCGGGTTGAAGTGACGGCAGAGGCAGCAGACGGCACGACCCGAGTGCGTACCTGGCGTAATCGTGATCCATTCGACGAGGCAACTCTCGCCGAAAGAGTTCGCTGGCAGCTGCGAGCTTGGCTCGATAGCGCACGATTTCGCAGCGGGCCGGGCATTCGTGGGGGAGTGGTGCGTCTTCGTATTGCCCCGGCTGATGTGTCGGACACGGGTAGGCAGTTGGCGTTGACAGACGACGCTAGGTCTGTGGCGGAAGCGGAGAGAGCTCTCATTCAAACGCAAGCCATTGTCGGCATCGACGGAGTGATGCAGGCCAAACCCAAGGGGGGGAGAGCCCCGAAAGATCAGGTTGAGTGGTATCGCTGGGGAGAGGAAGTTCCGGACAGCACAATGAGCGCCCCGTGGCCGGGACGGATTCCCAACCCTTCGCCGGCGCTTGTGCCTCCGGAGCCTCCCGTCCTCGAAGTCGAATGGGACGGAGGAATGCCGACACGGGTACGCCTTGGAAGCCGCTGGGTCGAAGTGCTCTCGTGGGCAGGTCCGTGGCGAGACATCGGACGATGGTGGGAGGGCCAAAGGGGTTGTGACAGGTACCAGATAGTCACGTCAGCAGGGGCGTTTCTTTGTGAGGTGCGGGGAACGGTGACTTACTTGGCAGGGGTGTATGACTAGGGCCGTACCTGGTATCTGGTATCTCGTATCTGGTACGAGCTACGAGACAAGAGCTACCTTCCCACCACGTTTTCGCGCTGCGCTTCGTACTCTTTCCGGATCACTGAATGCACCTGCTCGCGCAGGGAGTCGATGTCGCCCACGGTGAGGCCTTGTACCGAGATGCGGTCGTGGATGAATGCCCTCACCGGGCCGCCCCTCACGATCTTCGAGTGGGGTCGCCACGCTTCCCACGTGCCCACGAGCGTCACGGGCATGATGTCGAGCTGGTTCGCAATGGCGATCCGGAAGGCGCCCTTCTTGAAGGCGGCCATCTCGCCACTCGCCGAACGGGTGCCCTCAGGGAAGATGATCAGCGATTGGCCATGCTCGCGAGCTGCGGCAACGCCTACGTTGACCTCGTAGTGGATGGCGGCACCCCCGATCCTGTCCACCCGGACTATGCCGATTGCATCCATCGCCTGTTTGAAGATCGGGATTTTGAACAGCTCCGCCTTCGCCAGGTACCGGATCGGCATCTCCGTGGCGAGGAACATCACAGGTATGTCGAGATTCGAAAGATGGTTGGCGATGAAGACGTACTGTCCGGACCGTTCGATCCGCTCCTGCCCATCGGTGACCAGATCCGATCCAGCCAAGGCGAGGAAGAAACGGCTCCAAGATCTGATCACACGGTCAACGGCGTCGGTGCGGTCGAGGACGGCAAGCACAAAGACGATCGCTGAAGCGACCAGCGTGCCGAGCACGAACACCGGCGCCAGCACCACGGTCCGCAACCCTTGGAGCACGCTCATGTGAGTAGCGTAGCGAGGCTTGCGGAGGGTTCTAACTGCTGTGAAAAGGCGCAAACTCACCATCGACCAGGTCAGACGCGCCACGCTGGCCGCCCAGGGATTTGGTCGACGTCAACCCGCAACTGTCGATAAGCGACACTTCCGCCGTCTCTTCGCAGAAATTGGCCTGCTCCAGCTCGACTCCGTAAATGTGCTCGAGAGGTCTCATTACCTGCCTGTATTTGCTCGGCTCGGCCGGTACGACAAGGCGGCCCTCAACGCCTACACCGTTCGTTCCGGTGAGGTGTTCGAATACTGGGGGCACGCAGCCTCGCTGCTGCCGGTGGAGCTCTACCCGTACTTTCGCCACGCCATGGCTGGGTTCCGACAGTGGCGCCGGATCAAGAAGCTGTATCAGGAGAGGCCGGGTTATGTCGACGCCGTCTACAACGAGATCGTCGAACGCGGTCCATTGTCGGTCGGCGATCTGGAGCGGCCGGGAGAGAGGAAGGGCAGTTGGTGGGGTTGGGGCGACGGCAAGACCGCTCTGGAGTGGTTGTTCGGCACCGGCCGCATCACCGGCTTTCGCACAGACAACTTCGGCCGTTTATACGACATACCCGAGCGGGTCATTCCACAGCGTTATCTGGAGGCAGAGCCGATCCCGCGGGACGAGGCGTACAGGTACTTCTTCGAGCTTGCGGCAAAACACTTCGCGGTTGGGACGTTGCGAGATCTGGCGGACTACTACCGCATCAACATCCCCAAGGCTCGGCCGGTCTTCAAGGACATGATCGACAAAGGCGAGCTCGTCGAAGTCGAAGTCGAGGGCTGGGAGGCGCCGGCGTTTGCCGACCCAAACATGAAGATCCCGCGTCGCATCGAAGGGTCCGCCCTGCTCAGCCCGTTCGATCCGGTCGTGTGGGAACGGGACCGGGCACTGCGTATTTTCGACTTTCACTACCGCATCGAGATCTACGTGCCGGAGCCGAAGCGCATCTTTGGCTATTACGTGCTGCCGTACCTTCTCGACGGTGAGCTCGTTGGTCGGGTTGACCTGAAGGCGGACCGGAAAGCGAACCAACTCCTGGTTCAGGCGGCCCACGTCGAGCCGGGGCGGGACGTCGCGCAGGTTGCGGCCGCGCTGAAGAAGGATCTCGTCGCGATGGCCCGCTGGCAGGGCCTAGACGAGGTGGTGCCGCAGGGCCGCGGCAACCTGACGCTCTAGGGCCTGACGTATACGCCGCCCAGCCGGACCAGTTGGGCGAACGGGACCACGAACTGCGCCCCACCGTCGCTGGCAGCGACCAGCTCATCGGCCTGAGGGGCGTAGGTGAAGAACCACTCTCCGTCCTGGGTGAAACCGACTGGCAGCTTGTCACCGTCGCTCCTCAGCGATATGACCCGGATTGCCCGTGTCTCGAGGCTTCTCATCGCGATTGCAGTCGTCCGCCCGGAAGTTGTCAGCCGGGCGGCCCAGCGGCCGTTGTCAGAAAGGCTCCATCGCCCGTCGGATGGGAAGACTGCCCTCCCATCAGCGAGCGACTCTGCGATGGACACGCTACGAAGTTCAAACGCCGGACCGCCGGCGATTGTGGCATCGAGAACGACGAACTCGTTCGGCACCACCAGAGCGCTCTCAGGTACCTCGAGCTCTGCTGCTTCGAAAGCATCGGCAGTTCCAATCGCAACAACTGTGCCACTGCTCGTGGCACGAAGTGGCTCTGCCACCACTGTTCCGAGCACGTTTCCCTCTGGGTCACGTAGCTCTGTGAGCGCCGGTCGCTTGGTCCGTACGGCGCCGTTCGCGTCGACCATGACTTCGGCCGGCCCGGCGGCGACAGTGACAAGCAAGCCACTGGTGGTCCAACCTGCCAGGCGCGAGTTCGGAGGCATTGGAGCGACTCGTTCTACCGTCCGGGGCACTTGCTTGCGATACAGGGCGCTTTCGCCGGAGAGCTGGTCAACGCCGATCCACATGATCGTGGCTGAGCCCTCGGGATCCCAGGCAAACCCTTGGCTGCCGATGAAGACCGGTTCCTGCCGTTGCCAACCACCAACGTAGAGGGAATTGACCACGTCACCGCCGGTCTCGTATGCCACGAAGCTCAGGCTCTCCGGCTCGGGAGAGATGTCCAGCACATTCGTGCCGCTCAGGCGGTAGGTGGCAGGTTTGGGAAGCGTGGCGTCCCAAACGTTGAGGAAAGTCCCGTCGGCAGCCGTGCTGAAGATCACGAGGCTGCCTTCGAGCCACGGCAGCATATCGCCGAGTGTCGGCGCGATGGTTGTCGACGTGGCAATTGGCACCAATGACGAAGCCGGCGGCGCATCATCGACAGAGAGGGGAGTCAGCGTGCCTTGGCTGCGGCCGGCCGCAGCCTGGTTGGGTAGCGGATTGGTGGTGACGGCCAACCAGATGGCGAACGCAACGAGACCGGCCAGCGCCAATCCCACCGGCATCCACTGCCGCGGTGCGCGCTCAAAAGGCCGGCCAACGCCGTCGGGTTCGGGCGGCGGCAGCGGGGTTATCCGGCCGGGCCCCTCGGGTGCCTCCATTGGCTGTCAATGATACGCACATTGATGTTGTACACCGAGTGGTTGCCTGGCGTCTAACGTGGCGCCGCCCACTCAGGAAGGATTGCTCAGATGGTGGAATTCGCCGATCGTGTTGCGGTGGTTACCGGAGCCGGTGGGGGTTTGGGCCGAGCCCACGCCATGCTCCTCGCCTCGCTCGGTGCTGCAGTTGTCGTCAACGACCTCGGCGGAACGGTGCATGGGGAGGGATCCTCGCAGAGCGCCGCCGACGGTGTGGTTGCAGAGATCGAGGCAGCCGGCGGTGTCGCCGTTGCCGACTACAACTCCGTTGCTTCACCCGACTCGGCCGCAGCCATCGTCCAGCATGCCATCGACGAGTTCGGTCATCTCGACGTACTGATCAACAATGCGGGGATCCTGCGGGACCGCACAGTCATCAACATGAGCGTCGATGAGCTGCAAGCCGTGCTCGATGTCCACTTGCGCGGCGCCTTCTACACATCGAAACCGGCCTTCATCCATATGAAGGAAAGGGGCTACGGACGCATCGTCCTCACGTCGAGTGCTTCAGGCCTCATGGGCAATTTCGGTCAGGCCAACTACGCCGCGGCCAAGATGGGTTTGATCGGCCTGATGAACGTGTTGGCCCTCGAGGGAGCCAAGTACGGGGTGAAGGTGAATGCAATCGCCCCGATAGCCGGTACCCGGATGACAGAAGACATCCTCGGGGAGGTTTTTGACTATTTCCAGCCCGAGCTCGTGTCGCCTGCTGTTGCCTACCTCGCGTCGGCGTCGTGTGAGCTCACTTCGGAGATCTGGTCCGTGGGTGGCGGATCCGTCAGCCGAGTCTTCATCGGCCTAACCGAGGGCTACTTCAAACACCCCCATCAGGGCCCGCTCACGGTTGAAGACATAGTGCAGAATCTCGCAGAAATTCGCGACCAAGACGGCTACATCGTCCCGTTCTCGTCGCAGGATGAGTTTGCCAAGCTGGGCCCGCGACTACTCGACGGATGAGCGACGCAGCTTCGTCCAATCCAGCAACGAAGGACGACTGGAGGACGTGGGCCAAACACCAGCGGACCGAGGTCGACTGGGCAGAGATCTCGCAACAGATTCGCGCCGCACTTCTCGAATGGGACCCATTGGCTGCGGCTGGTTCAGTGTTGATCTATTTGCCAATGGCCGAAGAGGTCAACCTGCAACCTCTGCTCGACTCGGATCTCGAGTGCCGCTGGCTATCGACCCGCACACCACCTTCGGGCCGCATGCTGACGGTCCATGAGCTCGGTGGCCCACTCGAAGTCCACCCATTCGGCTACCTGCAACCGCACGCGTCTGCCCAAGAGGTACCAGCTTTCGATGTCGACGTGTTTCTCGTTCCGGGTTTGGCTTTCGATCTCTGGGGAGATCGGCTGGGGTGGGGTGCGGGGTATTACGACCGGCTGCTGGCCGTCGCGCGGGCTGAGGCCCCACTCGTCGGAATCGTCCCCGCCGACCTTGTCGTGGATCGATTGCCTACCGAGGTTCACGATGTTGCAATGACTCATCTCGCGACGGAGGAGGGCGTGGTCGAAACCGCGCGCGGATGATCAAGACCGCGGTAGTTTCGTTCCATGCCCGCCCCGTTCTCCGAAGCTGCAGCCGAGCTGCCACCCGCAACGTGTCGGTTTCTCGAGCGAGTTGGCGATGTCGGCGTTGCCATCGACCCAGTTGTCTTCCCTGCAGACACCCGCACTTCCCAGCAAGCTGCCGCCGCGCTCGGCTGTGGCGTTTCTGAGATAACCAAGTCGCTTGTGTTCATGGCCGACGACCATCCGCTAATGGTGCTGATGGCGGGCGATCGCAGGGTCGACCTCGGGCGTGTCGCCGAAGTCGTTGGGGCGCAACGGGTTCGGCGTGCCGAGCTCGAGGAGGCTCGTGAACACACCGGCTATTCGCCTGGCGGCACTCCCCCTTTCGGACATGTAAAGGACCTGCAGGTGCTTGCCGATCTTTCAATAACCGGCAACGATGTCGTGTGGGTCGCCGCTGGATCGCCAAAGACCGTCTTTGCGATCGGCGTAAACGACTTGGTGCGTCTCTCTGATGCGCGCCTCGTCGACGTAGCAGAAGAGGTATGACAGCCGATGGGTAACTGGCAAGAAGCAACCGCATTGATCTGCGTTGATGTCCAAATGGGCTTCAACGACACCGGCTACTGGGGCGAACGCAACAATCCGAATTGCGAGCTCAACATCGGTGATCTACTCGAGGCATGGCGTAGACAGAGTTGGCCGATCGTCTTCGTGAAGCACAACTCATCAGACGAGCGCTCGCCGCTTCATCGCAGCCATCCCGGCAACGCCCTCAAGCCCGTGATGGAAGGCAAGCCCGATCTGCTCGTTGAGAAGTCAACCTATTCCGCCTTCTTCGGCGCGCCCGATCTACACACCTGGCTCCAAGAAGAAGGCATAACGAGCATTGCCATCTGCGGCATCCAGACGAATATGTGTTGCGAGTCCACCGCTCGGATGGCCGCCGATCTGGGGTATGAGGTGTTGTTCATCATCGATGCCACCCACACGTTCGATATCACGCCGACAGACGGTCAGGGAATTCGGGCGCGTGACATCTCACGTACCACCCAGCTGGCCCTCGACAGCAACTTCGCCAGAGTCGTACACACCAAGGAACTGATCGGCTAGGCCGCCAGGCGCCGGATCAGCTGCGGGTCCACGCTTGCACCGGTGCGGCCCAGCCGCACACCATGAGGGGCGTGAGCCGTCAACTCTTGACCGGCCGCCTGGATCACCGCCACGGTAACGCCGCCTTCGAACCGCCTAGCAACGACGGTGACCGGTAGGTCGCCGGCGGCATCAATCGTGATCGCTCCAGGTCCCATGGCAACGGGGTGAGTTCCATTGGGCAGCGCCAGCGGAAAGGCGGCCGCCCCCAGTCGTCCAATTCCGTCCTGCACCTCAACCGTTGCAATGGGGAACCCGAGCAGGGTGGCAACCGCCGTGTGTTGCGGGTCGGCCCAGATCACTTCCGGCACACCGTGTCTGATCAGCTTGCCCTCATGGAGTACGGCTATATGGTCGGCAACAGCGAATGCTTCATGATGATCGTGGGTCACGTACACGGCAGTGATTCCGCTCGCCGAGAAAATACGCTGCATATCCGCCAGGAGCTGATCGCGCCGGGATCGGTCGAGGGCGCCGAGCGGTTCATCGAGCAGCACGAGTTGGGGGCCGGCGGCAAGCGTTCGTGCCAGCGCAACTCGCTGCTGTTCGCCGCCTGACAGTTCGTCGACAGCCCGGTTGGAATATCCGGTCAGGCCGACGAGGTCCAAGTATCGAGTAGCCACCTCAGCCCGTTCCTCGGCGACAACTCCGGCCATACGCAGGCCGAATGCCACGTTCTCGCCGACGGTCAGATGCGGGAACAACGCGTAGTCCTGGAACATCAAACCGAAGTTGCGTTGGTATGCCGGCGTTGCGGCGAGATCGGTACCATGCCAGACAATTGCTCCGGACGTCGGCGAAACCAAGCCTGCGATTGCTCGCAGCAATGTTGACTTCCCCGACCCGGATTCACCCATGACGGCCAGAGTCGAGTTCGGAGTCACCTCGATGCTCACGGATTCGAGAGCGGGGTCGGCACCGTAGTGAACCGTCAGGTCGCGCACGCTGAGCATCAGAATTCCTGCTCGGTGTCGCTACGCCACCTCTCGACGGCGAAGATCCCGGCGGCAGTGACGATCATCAGAACAGTTGCTGCCGCCATGGCTTGTCCAAACGTCGTCGCCCCCGGGCGTGTCAGCAGGCGAAAGATCGCAATCGGAAGCGTCGGCGTGTCGGGGCGGGCCAAGAAGCTGGTGGCTCCAAACTCGCCCATCGAAACGGCGAATGCGAAGCCGCTTCCGACAACCAGCGCCCTTCGCGCGATCGGTATGTCTAACTCACGGAAGACGCGCCCCGGTGCAGCCCCGAGAACGGCTGCCGCTTCGCGCAACCGATTGTCGATCGTGCGGAGCACAGGGAGGGTTGTTCGGACAACGAATGGAATCGCAATCAACGCGTGAGCGATGGGCAGTATCCAGAATGAAGTGCGCAGGTCGATGGGAGTGTCAAGCGCAATCAGGAAGCCGAAACCGAGAGTCACGGCCGAGGTCCCGAGCGGGAGCATGATCAGTACATCGAGGGTTTGGCCGAATCGGGTCGTTGCCCTGTCGATCGACCATGCGGTCACCAGGCCGATAGCAAGGGCAATTGCAGTGGCCAGGATGGCGATCCAGACCGAGTTCCTGATGGCTTCGATGGCGGGTACAAAGAGAGCAGATGTCGGCTCGACCAGATTGGTGAAGTTGCTGAGGCCCCAGCCGGATTCGGTTGACAACGCCCGAATCACGATTGCGGCGAGCGGGCTCAGCAACAGACCGGCCATCAACAACAGGTTTCCCGCGACCAGGAGCTTCTGACGTGTCGTCACTGGATTCATGGCAGTCTTCCGGACCGCCGCCACACGGCTGGCGACGGCGCGACTCCGCTGATATCGCGAATAGAAAGCGAGAACAGCCGTGATGGCGACGAGCTGGACGATTGCGAGCGTGGCAGCCGCCGGCAGATTCAATAGGTTGGTTGCCTGACGCCATATCTCGACCTCGAGGGTGCTGTGGACCAGATCACCAAGGATCAGCACTACGCCGAAGGACGTGAAGCTGAAAAGGAAGACGATGGAAGCCGCCGAAGCGATGGCCGGCGCCAGAAGGGGGAATGTGATGTACCGCAACACAGCGCGATGGCTTGCGCCGAGTGCGGTGGCAGCCTCACTCAACTGGGGGTCGAGACGCTCCCACGCTGAGCTGACGGTCCTGACCACGACTGCGTAGTTGAAGAACACATGGGCGATGATGATTGCCCAAACGGTCCTGCGCAGGTCGATGCCGAGTGGCCCTGAGGGGCCGAGCAGTGTCAGAAAGGCTCCGCCGACTACGACGGTTGGCATGATGAACGGGACGGTTACTGCAGCCTTGAGCGCCCGCTTGCCGCGGAACTCGTATCGACCGAGCAGATATGCGCCTGGTAGCGCGATGATGACGGTGAGGATTGTCGAGGCCGCCGCCTGCCACAGCGTGAACCAGGCCACGCTTCGCGTCGATTGGCGCGACAGGATCTCCAGAGAGTCGGCCCCACCTGACAGTCCGGTCGTGAGTATCGAAACCAGTGGGTAGGCGAAGAAATATGCGAGAAATGCAACAGGAATCGACGCAATGGCCAAGCGAGCCCATCGGCGATCGCCGGTCATCCGCGCATGATCTCCGTCCACTCTTCAATCCACTGATCTCGATTGTCGCCGATGACGCTGGGATCAAGACTGGCCGGGCTCGGTGGGATTTGGGTGTGCTCGACGAACTCGGGGGGAAGGTTTGCATCTGTGCGCGCCGGGAACACAAACATGTTGAGCGGTAGATCTTCTTGGAAGCTGCGGCTCAGCATCCAATCGATGAACGACTGCGCCCACGGCTCGGCGTCGGTGCCGGCCAGTATCCCGGCGTACTCGACCTGCCGGAAGCAGCCGGGAAGCACAACCCCTGTCGGAGCAACCTGTGGCGGCGGGTCCGCAAAGATCACCCCGGCCAGGGGAGAAGACGCGTATGAAACGACTAGAGGACGGTTCCCGACGCCACCGCCGGCGAATTCGCTGTAGTAGGCCGCGCTCCAGTCCGGAGTGACAAGCACATCATTGTCTCTGAGGTCGGCCCAGAACTCCTGCCACGGGTATGCAGAGTCCTCTGGAAATTCAGCGATTGTTGCCAACAGGAACGCAAGGCCGGGCGAAGATGTGGCCGGGTTCTCGACGACCAGCTGGCCGGCGTATTGGGGCTCTGCCAATTGGCGAAGGCTCCCAGGTACGGCGAGCCCAGCGTCGCCAAGAGCAGCCTTGTCGTAGTTGAGGCAAACATCGCCGAAATCGATAGGTGTGACCCGGTCGTCCACGTCGAGGCCGGGTTCAACCTGCTCGATGCCCTCTGCTCGGTATTCCAGGAAGATGCCTGCGTCGAGAGCGCGTGAGAGGAAGGTGTTGTCGATTCCGTATAGGACATCCGCAATCGGAGAGTCCTTCGTCAGTACGGCCTGGCTGACCATGGTTCCCGCGTCACCGCCCTGCAGGACCTTTACGTCGATGCCCGTCTCAGCTTCCCACTGCTCGAGCACGCCGTCGGACACCGCGAACGAATCGTGGGTCAATAGGACGATCTCGTCCGGTGCCGAGGCGCCGCCGCACGCTGCCGCCAACACAGCGAGAGTTGCGACGGCCAGAGCGTTGGGCAGGCGCTTCATGTCGCGTCCCCTTCGTGGATCACGAGGAGAGTGCCGGCGGCCAGCGAGATCTCGGCACAGTCGGCAAGCATCTCATTGCTGATCCCCCGGGTGGAGGTCGTGGGCAATGTCTCGTCGTGAAGTGACCACTTGACACCTGTCGTCGTGACTCCGGTGGCGGCTCCACCGACTGGAAGCAAAGACAGCAGGTCGCCGGCGCTGCCGTCGACGGTGAGCACGCGTTGCGGCGTTGCGACGTACACGGCGGCGTGGGGCAATAGCCATGAGATTCGGCGATCAGCGTATTTCGGGCTCGCCAGGAGAGTTGCGATCCCGATCAGGTGAGAGAGTCTGCCACCGGCACCACCGACCACGACCACGTCCTTGGCGCCGTCGGCGCAGACCAAATCCAACGCGAGTTCTAGGTCTGTCTCGTCCTTGTCGGCCGGGTAGCGCACGAGTGTTGCGCCGAGGCGCTCGGCTTCCCGCAGCGACTGCGGCGCAGCTGAATCGAGGTCACCGATGACAGTGTCGACGGGCAAACCGAGTTCGAGCGCGAGTTCAATTCCGGAGTCGGCTGCAACCACGCGGCCAATGGCCGAGCCGAATCGAGGCAACGGACCGCTCCAGTCGTCACCGCCCGTGACAACGAGAGCACGATTTGATTGACCGGGGGTTGCTTCCACGCACTTCCTCCGCTGGATTTAGCCAGTTCAGGTTCCACGGGTCGTCGGCGCCTCGCTGCGGTTCAGCGCCCATATGCGGAGCCGCTGCGTTGCCGCCCTCTCAGCCCGCTTCGGCGCGAGCTCCCCGGGGTGGTCGGAATGGATTGTACACCCACCAGCTCTCCTAATCCCAGGAGGACGGGGTTCGACATTGCCGAGGCGGGATTGGCTCTAGAACCGTTGTGGATTCTCCTTGAAGAAACCCTTGACACAGTGACACCAATATGACATCATAATGACATCACATAGACGGTGCGATGCAGTCACAATGGCAGCGGGTACCCGTCAGGAGGGGTCAAGATGATCTGGTACAACAACATCGACGCAGTCAAGGCCTTTCAGACCCGAGTCGTCGAAGACTTCGACGCTACGAGGCAGCACCGAGGGTTACGTCTCGTCGCAGCTTCGGACCACGCATCGCGTTAGAGGCGTCAATGCACACAGAAGCGATCCTTGATTCAATCGAAGCAGCCGTCGAGAGCCAACTGTCCGTCGGCGACGGGGGAGAGGCCATCGAGGAAGCAGCAGCAGCCCTGATGGCCGCGCTTCGACCTGCGCTGCAGCAGGCAGCGTTGCGGCTGGCCGAGCAAGCCGCAGCCGAGGTCGGCGCGCAGCTCGAGGGATACAAAGTGAACGTTGTCCTCGAAGAGGGGGAGCCCTCGTTGCTGGTGCGGGAGGATTCTTCTTCGCGGCCCGTAATCAACGACGATCTGTCGGCGCGGATCACGCTCCGTCTCCCCGACTCTCTCAAGGACGAGCTCGAGTCGGCGGCCGGTGCTTCGGGCGACTCGGTGAACGCCTATGTCATCAAGGCCCTCTCGTCGCGCGCCGCGCGCCGCTCGTCCCGTCGGATCACGGAGACTTTCGAAACATGAGACGCGAAGTGTTCACCGTGAGCCGCACCGTGACATTCGAGCTCGTCACAGGTTCCGGAGACGTCGAGGTGCTTGCGAGCGGCGGCGACGAAGTGATTGTCGAGCTGCGTGGTGGGCCGGAAACCGGCTACACGGTCGAGATGAACGGCTCCGATCTCGTTGTTCGGCCGCCCATCAAACGATCCGGTAAGCGCCGATTCGCATCCACGGACGTCAAGCTCTACGTGCCCGATGACGCCGCAGGCGAAATCCGGGTGGCGAGTGGAGACGTAATAGTGGGCACAGAAGTAGGCGAGCTGAACGTGGCCTCGGCGAGCGGCGACATCAGGGTCAATGCCACCGTCCTCAGAGACTTCTTTGCCAAGAGCGCGTCTGGAGACGTCAAGACCCGGCGAGTCGGCGGCCATGTGTTCATCGCAACTGCGTCGGGCGGCGCCATCATCGAAGATGTCGGCGGGGATCTCACCTTCAATAGTGCCAGCGGCGATCTGCGAGCTGGTGCCGTTGCCGGGATGATCGAGATCAAGGCGGTTTCGGCGGATGTCTTCATCGACGCCGTTTCCGGACACACAGTTCGAGCTCGCACATTGTCTGGTGACGTGCGGCTCGGCATTCCTCCCGGACGTACGGTCGACTTGGACATGCAGACATTGTCCGGCGAAGTCGTCAACCGGCTCACCAAGTCAGATGGCGGCGGAGACCGCAAGACTTCGCTGGCTATCTCCGTCAAGACAGTATCCGGCAATCTCAAGCTCGAAAGCGTCTAGACCTCACTGCGCTCTGCTATCCAGGCATCAATCTCCTCCCACACGTCATACAGCCAGGAGGCGCGCTCGCGGCGACCTTTTGGAATCTCTTCGGCCGGGATGCGCGTTAGCCGGACGTTGATCGTCCTGCCCACGAGCGCCCCCGACCACAAGTCACCCAACTTGGCGAAGCCCTCGAGGCCCTGGTGGGCACCCACCACAACGTCTGCGCCGCTGTCGAGGAGTGTCATCGTTCCACCCGGGCGCGGCGGCATCACGTGTCGCAGGCGACTCGCGCGATCCGCCAGGCGATCTTCCGAATCTCTCATCCGTGCAACCGCTCTGGCGAATCGTTCGGGCGTGAAGCGAGTCCCCTCCGGGTAGATGAGCACCCCGTCGGACGGGCCGAGCTCGTTGCCAAGCGCTCTGATGCGCCGCAGCTCGGCTCGCGGATCGCTCGAGGCGCGGTCAACGAAGTAGTTGGGAAGCCGCCTGCCCGCAACGTCGAGTGAAGGCAGTGTCAGCAGCTCCTTCTTAACGACCCATCGCAGCTTGATTCCCAGGTCCGCCGTGAGCAGGACTGCCGGGAGCAGATTGTCGACGATGCTGGCGTGACGGAACATCGCAATGATGGGGCCGGGGCCGGCAGTGTCCTGTCCGACCACAGCCAACTCGATCTGGAAGATGCGTTTGACGGCTTTGAGCAACGTCTCTGCCCACCAGACCTGAATCGGCCACGCACCTTGCCGCAGCTTCGACGAATCGCCCCGACCGGCGACCCACGAAATCAAGAGACGGACCAGGCCGAGCAGCTCGACAGCGAAGAAAACAAATCCAAACGCAAGCAGGCGCAGCGTCATTGCCGGTTTGCGAGTGGTAATCCAGCGGAGGCCGTCGACCGCAACCGCCACGGGCATAGTGATCGGCGCCAGCGCAACCATCACGATGAACAGCACAATCGAGCGCGGAATCGTCACGAGCCTGCGCCGTATTACGACGCTTCTGGGCTCCGGGGTGAAAGACTCCATGGGTGAACCTGTCATTGCGCCCGCAGCCTAAGGCGACCTGTGCAGCAGCAGCGATGAGATGCGGCGGCAACTAGGCGTTGCGGAGCCAGACTGCGATCGTCTCGCCCTCGGACACCGGCACCCCGCCGGCGACTTCTTCCGTGATTGCAAACCCCGCAACATCACCGACGACTTGGAACGGTGAGTCGTCCGGGTCGGCACCGAGAACTCCTGCTGAGATCACCCGATCGTCGACAATCGCCCACAACTGATATGTACGAGAGGCATCGAGGGGGGGAAGGTTGTCTGCATACACGTAGCCGACGCCGTCGGCTCCGAGCACGATCCGAGCTTCGGCGGCAACGTCGCCGGCGGCCTCCAGGGTGGCGACAGTGGCCGTAGGGTCATCGAGCAATTCTTGGATGGCCGCCTCGAAAACGGGGGTGCGTCGCTCTTGCTGGAGCTGATACACGCTTACTCCGAGCAGCAGGGCGAGTGCCATTGCCGCGAATGCCATGGTGGCAGTCCACTTGCTGAAGCGTCTTTGCTTCTGGATGTCACGTACCGAAGCCAACCTCGGTGAGACTTCTTCGGCTCCATCGATTTCTGCGGTGATTCGTTGCCATACGAGAGGTGATGGTGTCGACGGATGAGGATCGACTGCATCGGCCAAGATCCCCAAGACAACGCGATGATCGTCCAATTCGCCGCGGAGCTGCGGATCTCTGCTGAGTGCCAATTCGACGATGGCCCGCTCTTCGGGAGAGACCGAGTCAACGGCGTAGGCAGCGAGAAGGTCGTGGATGTCGTCGGAGGCAATCATGGCATCAATCCCGATGCGGTGAGCTGACCCTTGAGGCGCTTCATGCCGGTACGGATCCGACTCTTGATCGTCCCTTCGGGCTCGCCGAGGGCTTCGGCGACTTGCCGGTACGTGTAGCCGGAGAAGTAGGCGAGCTCGATGGCCTTTCGTTCGCCGTCCGAGAGCGTGGCAACGGCGGCGCGGATCTCCTCTGATGCGACGTTGGTCCAAACCTGGCTCTCGATGTCGGCGGTGTGACGCACGTCCATCACGTGTTCCTTCTTCTCCCGCTCCTTTCGTGCGAGCTCGGAGCGAAGCATGTCGATGCTGCGTCCATGAGTATCTGCGAGCAGGAATGAACGGAGTGACCCTCGTGACGGGTCAAAACGTTCAGGGCGGTTCCAAAGGCGCATGAAGATTTCCTGGGTTACTTCTTCTGCGAGCTCTCGGCTCTTGACGAGCCTTCGTGCCAGCGCGAATACCGAGGTGCCGTGGCGGTCATACAGCTCTGAGAGGGCACCTTGGTCGAAGCGCGCAACGGCCACCACCAAGTTGGCGTCGGATGGCTCCAACGCACCGGCCCCGCTTGACTGTTTTTCTGACACGGTTTCTACAGATTCTTTGGCTAACAAGAGCATCGTAGATCTCTGTCGTTGACATTGGAGATACGGCGCAGTCGGATCAAGCGTATGACGCTTTCTTCGCGGGTCAGGCGCCGGACTATGTTGAGGGAGTGACTGAAAGACTGCCCCTCGACACTTGGCCCACCGGGGGTGAAGCCCGGCCCATGATCATTGGCATCGCGGGCGGGTCGGGGTCGGGCAAGACGACGATCTCGCACGCGGTCGTGGACGCGGTCGGGGCAGACGTGATTGCATTGATCCAGCACGACGCCTACTACAGGGACAATGCACATCTCGAGTTCGAAGAGCGCGTCAAAATCAACTACGACCATCCCGACAGCCTCGAGACGGAACTCCTCATTCAGCACCTGACGGAGCTTCGTGCCGGCACGGCCGTCGATGTTCCGGTTTACGACTTCTCAGTCCACACGCGGACCTCTGAGACGGTTCACGTTGACCCTGAGGCAGTCGTGATCGTCGAAGGAATCCTCGTGCTGGCCGAGCCGGAACTGCGCAAGTTGATGGATCTGCGGATCTATATCGATACCGATTCCGACCTGCGCTTCATCCGCAGACTCCGTCGCGACATCGAGGAGCGGGGGCGGTCCGTACCGTCCGTAACCAAGCAGTACATGAGCACGGTCCGACCGATGCACCTCCAGTTCGTGGAACCTTCGAAGCGCTACGCAGACATCATCGTCCCCGATGGCTACAACCACTCCGTCGTCGGCACAGTCACGTCAATGATTCGGAACTTTCTAACCGGCCGCTGAGTGCCGGCTCCAGCTTCTCGAGCAGATCGTCGAGAACGCGACTCCAGGCGGCCGCAAAGAGCGCGTGCCCCTTGCCCGAGGCGTGGAAGAGGTCTGCGGCATACATCCCGTTTTCGTTCTCCGGATCCTCAAACGGCTTCCACATCGGACCCCAAGCAACCGTCTTGGGGATGTCGAGGCTGTGGCAAACACGGGCAATCGCCCTGTCGAAAGAGCGGGAGCGTACTCTCGCCCACGAGCGGCCGATGTTCGGCAGACGAGGGAGAGGTCCCAGGTCGCCGAGCCCCGACATACCTACGGCAGGAATGGTGGCGGATAGGCGGCTGAGAATCTCGGTCAAGTCTCGCTCGTAGTCCGTGACGTTGACAGCGCGCAATGCATCGTTGGCACCTACACAGACGAAAGCGACGTCGGGAGCCTCGGCAATGGCAGGGGCTACCTGATATTTGATCAGGTCGGAAGCCCGTGTCCCGCCAACCGCGATGTTGATGAGCTTGACGTGATACCTCTCGGCAAGCTGGCAGCCGATGCGCCGTGCCCAGCATTCGTCGAGCGGGTGAACCCCCGGGGCCGTCACCGAGCTGTCTCCGAGGAGGACCACCTTTAGTGGCGGGTTGGACGGATCGCCGAGAACCGCACTCGGGTCCTGATTGGTCAGGCTGGGTAGATCCGGACGATGCCCGGTATGCCATACCTGGCTGAAGAGAATGCCGACACCGGCGAGCGGCCGTCTTGCCATGCGCTTCGTCGCTGCCACTGCTACCTCCTCACGCTCCGAACGCGGACAATTAGCGCGAAATCGTAGCCAGCGGGCCTATACGTTGAATCGGAAGCGGATCACGTCGCCCTCTTGGACGATGTAATCCTTGCCCTCGAGCCGCCACTTGCCGGCCGCTTTGGCGCCGGCCTCTCCACCCAAACCGACAAAATCTTCGTATCTAACGACCTCTGCCCGGATGAATCCTTTCTCGAAGTCGGTGTGAATCTGGCCGGCAGCTTGCGGTGCGGTTGCTCCGGCCTTGAAAGTCCAAGCCCTTGCCTCCTTCTCATCTGCCGTGAAGAACGTGTTGAGACCGAGAGCGGAGTAGGCCGCTCTGATCACCCTGTTGAGTCCTGGCTCGTCGAGTTCGAGATCGGCGAGGAATTCTGCCTGGTCTGCGAACGGCAATTCAGCGATCTCCGCCTCAGCCCTGCCGTCGATCACGATCACCTCGGCAAGCTCCTCCGCCGCCTTGTTCATGACGGCCTCGAGCATTTGAGGCTTGGTGGTCTCGTCGGTGTTGGCGACGTACAGAAGTGGTTTGGACGTGAGCAGGTGCAGTTCGCGTACGTGGGGCCGCTCTTCTTCGCTCAGCTTGACAGAGCGAGCCGGGTCACCGGCCGCCAGCGCCTTCTCCAGCTTCTCGACAACAGCCAATGCAACTGCCGCTGCTGCGTCGCCAGACTTGAACTTGCGCTCATGGCGGTCTCTCGCGCGCTCGACGGTTCCCAGGTCTGCGAGAGCGAGTTCGGTGTGGACCGTTTCGATGTCCGACACCGGGTCGATTGAGCCACCCACATGGCTGACGTTGGCGTTCGCGAAGACTCTGACGACATGGGCAATGGCGTCGACTTCGCGGATGTGGCCGAGAAACTGGTTGCCGAGGCCCTCGCCTGTTGAGGCACCGGCGACCAGGCCGGCTATGTCCGTGAACTCCACGGTCGTCGGCACCACACCTCTGGGCTCGACGATTTCGGCGATCCGCTCCAGGCGCGGGTCGGGGACGACGGCGACGCCCACGTTCGGTTCCACCGTTGCAAACGGGTAGTTGGCGGCCAGCGCGCCGGCCGATGTCAGTGCGTTGAACAATGTGGATTTACCCACGTTGGGCAAGCCGACTATTCCGCATGTAACGCCCATGAGAGGTTCCCGAACTAGGAGCTGGGGGAGCATAGGGTCAGCGGAAACACACGGCGAAGCTGGTGCGGGCGCGTAGAGTCCCCGCCATGCGGCTGAGGGCTCCGGCGCTGGTAGGGCTAATCATGATCGCTGCGCTGGCGAATCCTCTTGGAGTCGGCGCGGCGGAATCCGTCGTGGGTCATCCTCGCTGCAACCTCGAGGGCACGGCGGCCGACTACACCTGGTGGATCGGTGACGAACACGTTGGTGTCACCACCACACCCGAGTTCGAGTATCAGGGAACGCTCTACACCGCCAACGAGGTCGACTGTGGAGCCGCCGTCGATTGCCTCAGTGAGCGACCTGCGATGTCCGGTCGGGCGGCCACATTCGTTGGTTCGCCGACGCTCATCGGAACGGTCGGTCCCGATCTGATGGTTGGCGGCGACGGGCCAGACGTCCTGCGCGGTCGCAGTGGCGCCGACACCATCTGCGGTGGCGTTGGTGATGACCTTGTGCTGGGCGGGCTCGGTGCAGACGTTGTGCTCGGCGGACCGGGTCGAGACGAATTGCGGGGAGGAGTGGGCCAGGACGTCATCGATGGTGGCTATGGCCACGACACCATCCTGGGTGGCCCTGGCGTCGATGTGCTCCTGGGGCGGGTCGGGCGGGACTCGATCTACGGCGGCGCCGGGGACGACACTCTCAGGGGAGGCTGGGGGCGCGATGTCTGCTTCGGCGGTCCGGGTGCGGACCTTTTCCGGTTCTGTGCTGTCGCGGCGGCGGACGACGTGATCTACGGCTCGGGGCCGGTCCGGACGCTGCGGGTCCAAATCGACCCACTCCTCGACGAGTCGGAGGCGCTCTTCACCGCGTACGTCGATTGGATTCTCTCCGACGAGCGCAGCTGGATTGCCGCAAGTGAGGCGACGTGGCACAGGGTGGGTCCCGAGGACGACGCCGACCTGACAATCATCTTGGCTGCCCCCCAAACAGTCGACGCGATCTGCTTCCCGCTCATCACGGGTGGTTACTACTCGTGCCGTAACGGCGACACCATTGGAATCAACATCAACAGGTGGAACACCGCAACCGACTGGTGGCCTGCCAGCCTGCACGTCTACCGCACATATGTCATCAACCACGAGGTCGGCCACTTCCTCGGTCACGGTCACACAACCTGTCCGGGTCCAGGAAAGCTTGCAGATGTCATGCAGCAGCAAACCAAAACGCTCGGCGGTTGTGTAGCGAACGGTTGGCCCTATCCGAATCCTTAGGATGTGGCCCGCATGAACGACGTCACAGCCACAATCGAGACACTCCTGGAAGAAGCGGGCGCCGCGCACCACGGAGCCTTCGTCGACGCTGATGGCTTCGATCCGGAGTGGCCGCTCTGGTACGCGAGCTACCTCGTTGACCGCCTTCGCGACTCGGCTGGTTTTGCCGGAACCCGCTCCGAGTTGGTGTATTGGCTGGTGCGGCTCAACAAGGAGTACGGCGATGCCGACTCAGCAATCCCCTGGCCGCGCTTCTATGCGGTGCGTCTTGCCGCCCTCTAGGGCGTCTTGATGGCCGACCTCAAACAGCTGATCGAAGCTAGCGATCTCGACGGCTTGGTGAAGTACGCAGATGCTCTCGTCTCTTCCCGCGATTGGGACGGGCTCGTTGCAATGCGCGACCTCTGTAACGAAGCGACTGAGCGAGGGAAACAGGTATGGGGGGCCGCCCAGTTCGCAGAATATCGGCTGGCGCTCGACGCCCCGGCGGAATACGCCATCCCCGTCATCCAGCCGGGCGCCGGTCGTTTTTCGAACGGTCCCCTGTGGGAGGTAGCTGCATCTACCCACACCTGGGATGAGTTGAAGGCCATCAGCGATCCGGCGCTGCGAGCTCTGATTGCACACGAGCGGATGATCCGCGGCGATGAGGTGGCAGACGACACGATCGATCGTTCGGTCGTCGACGCGGCCCTGCAACTCGCCGATTGGGAGCCCGAGTACCCCGTCGCGATCTACAAGTCAGATCGTGCCGAATTTCCCGAGTCAGACGTGCTGAGGGCGCCTCGCTGGGTTGATCTTCCGGAAACGGTGCCGCAGGTCTCGCACGAGACGGCTCCGCTGACTGCCCTGCTCGACCTGGTCGAACCTTGGCTCGAAAGCTCGAACGGCAGGGGAGAGGGCGCAGTTGTGGCCGGATCGGAGCTCGAAGCTATCAGAGCAATGGGACCGCGCCGCGCACGAATACAGGCAGTGAGCTTGACGCAAGCCCTCGCCTCCATGACCTGGACTGGAGCCTCGGGAGGTGCATATGGGAGGCGCCGCGGCACGCCCGTTGGAAGGGCCTTGGCCCACTGGGCCGTCGCCACGCTCGTCGGGCTCGATGATGACTGGCCCATTGCGCTCGACGAGTTGGGCGAAGCCGGCTCGGAATTGAGCTGGTTTCTGTGGGATCCGGGCGAACAGATCGGTGGGTGGGGTTTCCATGTCGCAGTATCCGATCCGGCGGACGGCCTTGCCTGGGCCGTGAGCGCCGTCGACGCGATCTAGCCGATCGGCTTGCGCAACTCAGCGTGGAGATCGACCGCGGCGCCTATCGCGTCGAGTTGGTACTGCAAGTGTGACACGAGGCGCTCCGTTGGTGCAGCAAAGACCATCGTCAGGCCTATCGCGGCGGCAACGGACGTCAGCAAGACGGCCCCGCCAACGGCCCCGAACAGGAAGAACACGAATGTGATTATCCACACCAGCTCGATGATCGCAACTCGCAGGAACACGCCGATGGTGACTCCGGTGGCGGCGTCATCAGGAACCCGCGAAAACCACCGGGTGTGCAGCACGCCGAGAGCGGAGGCCGCCGCGAGGACGACGACGGCAAGGATCAACCATTCGTTCATCCCGCCCCGGCGGCGTTCCGGTTCCAGGAAAAGCAGCACCAAGCTGGCGCCAACGGCAGTGACGAGAAACGCTCCAAGCATGATCCACATGCTGCGGATGCGGTCGAGGCCCGAGCCTCGCTCAGACATGCGGCAGGATTTCGGCCGCGATGCGGTCCATCAGCTCGGTCTGTGCGCCGTAGTGCAGTGTGTGCAGGTAGGACCTTGCAACGAATTCGATCGGTGCACCTGCCTTGTTCCGCACCTCGTGGAGCTGCTCCACGATCCAGTCGGACGGACCCACGTAGACGGTGCGGGCCTTGAGATCCTCGCGACGGTTCTGGGTGAGCAGCGGAGCTGCGGGGATCGAGCCCGACCGGCTCGCCGAAGCCACCATGTCGCCGTATTTCCATGTGAGGTGCCATATGTGCTGCCCCGCCTCATCCCAGCCCTGTCTGAAGTCTGCCGCCGGATACATGATGGAATAGTGCAGCCAGCGGAAGGTGCGGGGGTCGCGGCCGATCTTTGCCATCTCGTCATTCGCCCATTGAACCTGCTGGGCGAGTTGGTCTGCGGGCGAATTGCTGAAGAAGCCCGCAGCATGTCGAGCTGCTCTGCGCACCGCTGCTTGCGCGCCTCCGCCAACTACGACGGGGATCCGAGTGCGCGGGACAGGCCTGATGCCGACGCGGGGCAATTGATAGACCTCGCCGTTGTGATCGATTGGATCACCCGACCAAGCTTTCGGCAGAATCTGCAGGATCTCCTCCGTCGCCCGGCCGCGTAACCGCTTGCCGGGTCCCATTGCGGCCAACTCGACAGGTGACCAGCCGAGCCCGACGCCGAGCGTAAGACGACCCTTGGAAATGAGCTGCACCGTCGCAGCATCCTCGGCGAGACGAATGGGGTCGTGCAGCGGGGCAAGCAGCACTCCAGTTCCGATTTCGATCGACGAAGTGCGGGCAGCAATTGCGGCGCTCGTTACGAGCAGCGATGGCATGTAACCGTCGTCTACGAAATGATGCTCGGTGGTCCACACGGAGCTATACCCGGTCTGTTCCGCATACGCAGCGAGTCGCAGGGTTTCGTCGTAGGCCGACTCCCAGTTCTTTGGCTCGCCGGGCCGCAGCTGTGCCGAAAGCAGCCCAAATCCCAGCCCCATCAGGTCACCCCTTCAGGATCGATGTCTAGAGGTGAGCCTTGGCTGTTTCGTCGTCGTCAACTGCGACTGCGAAGTGAAGCCCCTCGGAGTTCGAGTTCAACAGATACATGGCCTCGATGTTGACGCCGGTATTGGCGAGTGCCTCAGCCATGTCGGCGAGTGCGCCCGGCTTGTCATGCAGAACGGCGCTGATGACGCGTCGCTCTTCGAAGCTCATTCCGGCATTCGAGAGCACGCGACGGGCGGCTTCGTGCTGATCTACTACGAGCTTGACAAAGCCGTCGGTACCGGCGGTGATTGCGGCCAGCGCCTCGATGTTCACGCCTGCCGTTGCCATCTCACGAGAGAGGGTTGCCAGCTGGCCCGGACGGTTTGAGAGCTTCACAGAGAATTCGATCATGCAACCAGCCTACGCCCTTTTGAAGCCGCACGACCAGTCGAAGCTCATGTCAAACCTCTACTATGCGCAAGAACGTCGAAAGGACCCAGTTGGCCGAGAACGCGCCCCCCGGTTGGTATCAGGCAGAAACCGATCCTCCGGGAACAGAACGGTATTGGGACGGCGGCGGCTGGTCGGATGAGACCAGGTCGGCGATGGCCCCGCCGCCGTCCGGGACGCCAAGCGCGCCGGCGCCGGCTGGCGTCAAGATGACACCGCATGGACGTGAGCTTGCGTCGGCATGGTCGCGGATCGGCGCCCGGTTGATCGACGGGGTCATCTTGTTCATAGTGCTAGGGCTGCTGTTCGGATTCGACATCAACAGCCCCAACCGCGACGTCACGACCACCGACCTCTTGCTGAGCGCAGTGCTTGGAGGCGCGTACGAAATCCTCTTCACAGCACTGCGTAGCGCAACCCCGGGGAAGATGGCGTTGGGTCTTGAAATCGTTCGGCAGAATGACGGCGGGTCTCCTCTCGGATTCGGCCCCGCCGGGATGCGATGGCTGCCCAACGTTGTGAGCGTGGTCAGTGTCAACCTCAGCGGGCTGGTCGGGCTGGCCTCGCTCGTGCTGCTCTTCGTTGACAAGTATCGGCGCACCGTGTTCGACTTCGTCGGACAGACCTACGTTGTGCGAAAGTCGCGCTAGGGGACCATGGCACGAAGGGACCGCAGACCACGCGCCAGGGGGTGGTACGTCAAGAACGACGACCCGCCCGGCACTGAGCGATTCTGGGACGGCGAGAAGTGGGGCCCGCAGCCGCGGGTGAAGCGGGGCGCCGAAGTGGCAGAGAAGACGAAACAGCCAGCTCGAGCTGAGCCTGCCGTTGATGAGGCGGACAAACCAGCGTCGACACTGTCGCTACCGCAGAGTTCGCTGTGGGCCCGCATCAGCGCCAGGTCGGCAGACATGGTCATCGTGATTCTGCCGTGGTACTTCATCTGGATCCGAGCGTTCTCTACGGAAGAAACGCTCGTGGACGGAGTGGTGACCGAGACAACGATCGTCGACCAGACATACATCTGGGCCGCTGTGGCGTTCCTTGTTGTCTACGAGGTGGGGTTTGTGCGCTGGTTGGGGGCGACGCCCGGGAAACGTCTCGTCGGGCTCCTGGTCGTCGATCGAGAGACGATGTCGCCACCGGGGTGGCTAAGGGCCGCGCTGCGGACTGTCCCGATGTTGTTGATGGCAGCGATTGTGCTCGCTCCGCTGCTGTGGCTGATCTGTGTGATCTTGAT
>JAHEJX010000050.1 GCA_024638645.1 Actinomycetes bacterium | reverse complement strand
CGACGGTGACCGTGCGCCACGCATCGTCGACGAGGTCCCGGTCGGCCTGCATAGTCCACACCTGCCCGCGAGAGTCGAATACGCGCATCAGCAGGCGCAGATCCACACTGGGCTGCCGTGTGCCAAGTGACTCTTGATCGGCCCAGCTGCGCGGGATCACAACACCGTCGAGGGAGAAGGCTGTCGTATCTGCAGGGAGTTCGACACCCAGATCGGGTGGCCCGTCCGGTCGCAGTGCGGAGAATGTGGCCTCGGGCGATTCTCCGAAGTCATCACGCCATTTGACGACCTGGGCAAACTCAGTCGGCTCAACGGCGAGGACCTCTGCCTGGCGGCTCGTGACCCGCCGCGGCGCGCCGGTGGTGCGAAGCACAGCAGCGGCAATCGTGCCCGGCGGCTCACCAAGGTAGCCGGCACCATCGTCGACGATACGAACGTCGGCGCCGGTGGCGAAGGCGGCTCGATCGGCAAACGACGAGTCGAGCGTGTTGGCATAGGTGAGGGCGAAGGCGCCGAGGCCCGTGGTGAGCCACACGAGCAGGGCGAGCCGTCCGTAGGGAATTGGGTTGCGCCCGAGGTGCCAACCGGGCAGCGCGAATGACATCGAGCGGGCTTTCGTCATCGCCCAACCGACCAAGCGCAACACCCACGGCAAGATCCGCAGGAGCACCAACGCCCCCGTGAACAGCAATAGCACCGGGAAGACAATGGCGAGGGGGTCCAGCTTGGCTTCGTCTTCTGTGAAGTTGATGAAGCCGCGCTGGCTGATCTGGAAAAGGACTACGAGCGAGAGAGCAATAGCAAACAGGTCGAGGTTGTAACGCTGCCAAACAGATTTCCCACCCGGGCGAGCCGCCAGCGAACGCAGCTCGAGGACCCGCCGTCTGGCAAACGGAATGATGGCGAGGCCCATCGAGACGAAGGTCAGCAACGCCCCACCGATTAGGAAAGGCTGCAGTGGGCGGCGCTGCGCGACGCGCAACGGCTCGCCGCCGGTGAGGTCGGAAAGTGGCGGAACCCGTCCGGTGAGGCCGACCAACCATCGGGCCACGAACGGTGCCACGAGGGCAGCGATCACTGCAATCACCACAGACTGGGCGAGGTGGATACCAACCGTCTGCCAGGTTGAAGCTCCGCGAGTGCGCAGCAAGGCCATCTCCGGTCCCTCACGCTCGAGTGTCAGGGCAGCCGTGTAGATCAGGAAGTAGAGGGCACCGCCTACCACTAGAGCCAGGATCGCGAGGATCGGAGCACCGATCACGACCGAGCGCAGGTCGAACTTGTCGAGCAGCTGCGGCAAGGCGGAGTTGGCGGCGATAGCTCCTCCCGTCTCCCGGCTCAAGTCGGCGCGAAACTCGGCGATCCGGTTTCGCACCGGATTGAGATCTTCGATGACCATCGTTTCGGGATCGAAACCCGCAATCCACCTCTGGGTAGCCGCGGTGCCGACAAATCCACGACCCGGCCGCAACCACGCGTCGGTCTCGGCCGGTACCGCCTGTGAGTCAGTCCAGAAGTCGAAGTTCTCCTGAGAGAGGTAGAACTGCGAACCCGGGCTGTCGAGGCCCCAGATCTTGTTGCCCGGATCAGCCGCCGCAACGATGCCGGCCACCTCGATCAACTCGAATGTCTCACGGAAACCGGAAAACGGCCGCAGCAAGAACTGATCGCCGACCCCGACGCTCATGGTCCTGGCAAGATCGGCTCCAAGCACCATCTGCACCGGCTGGGCAGGATCGGCCGTCAGATTCGGCAGTTCGGTAGGGATCGACCCCGCCTCCACAACTAGGTGATCCCGCAAGGTCGGGCTTGTGAAGATACGCGACACTGTTGGTTCGCGGGGAGGTGTGGGATACGGTGGAGCGGGCCAGTCCTCTGGGTCTTCCCCTTCGTCGATTGCGACCTGCAAGGCCTCACGCCAGCCTTCGGCTTGCCCGTACCAGTCAATGTTCAGCGGAATGACGATGAATTCGCGGCTCTGAGTGCGCTCGAGTCGCTCCGGATACCACTTGGTGAGGAGGGCGTCCGCCCGCTCGTTGACGACCCGGCGGTTGCTGTCGGCAGCCGCTGCCAAGTAGTCGTTGTAGTTCACAAACGCCGAGACGTCTACGGTGTCAGACGTTGCGCCGCGGACGGTGAAGAGCAGATCCACTGCTTGGACCGACGCCTCGTAGAGAGGCACGATCGTCAGCAGGGCGGTGACGAGAGTCGCTCCCAGGAGTGACCCCACCAGTATGCCCCGCTTCGACCAGACCCTCCGGGTAACCAAGCCCATGTAGGTGACTAGACGCATAGCGCTGTTGGTTCCCTTGCCTCCGGAACGTATGCCAGGCTAGCGATTGGGTGCCCGACAAGCTCGAATGAACAGACCCGTGACCTGGGCGAAGAGGCGACAATCAGCCGCGAACACCGGCGAGATTCAACTCGGCTGCGCGAACACAAGCCACGGTTGACGGCCCACTCGGGGTTATGGGAGGGCGGCCTTCGATGCACTGGGGCGCAACGTACGGACACCGCTCCGCAAAGGCGCAGCGGTCCAGAGGAACGTCTTGGATGCGCGGCGGGGTGCCCTTGATCGCCACGAGCCGCTTTCGAGACAACGACGGAACCGAACCGAGCAATCCCTCCGTATAAGGGTGGCGCGGGCGGTAGAAGATCTCGGCGACGGGACCATCTTCCACGACTTGGCCACCGTACATCACCATGACCCGATCCGCCGTCGAGGCCACTGTTGCCAGGTCGTGGGTGATGAGAATCATCGCCATGGAGCGCTTTTCCTTCAGGTCGCGCAATATCTCGAGTACGGCAGCAGCGACCGGGGGATCGAGCCCGGAGAGCGGCTCGTCGGCGACCAACAGGTCGGGACCTTTGACGAGAGCAGCCGCGATCATGGCTCGCTGCGCTTGGCCGCGCGACATCTCGTGGCGGAACGACAAGTATTTCGAGACCTTCGGCAACTGCACCTCGCCAAGTGCTTCGAGAACCCTGTCGACGATCTCCTCTCGAGACATGTCCGTGTGCTCGTCGAGAGCTTCGCCCGCCTGGTCCCCAATCAGAGTGCTGGGATCCCAGCTGGCAACGGCATCCTGGAACAGCACGCCGATTCGTGTGCCGAGAACCTGCCTGTAGCCCTCGTCGGCCAACTCCTCCATGAATCCGATGCGCTTTCGCGTACGCCTACGCCGCCACCACCGAGCCCGCTTCTTTTCGAGCTTCTTCGTCGGACGCAGCTGGATTCCATCGAAGTGAACGGTGCCGCCTGTGACCACTGCGCCTGAGCTCAACAGCCCGAGCGACCCCAACGCCGAAATCGACTTGCCGGCGCCGGACTCTCCGACAATCGCCAGGACCTCGCCACTCTCTATCGAGAAGCTGAGGTCGGTGACGGCACGCGAAAACCCCTCGGGGAGCCACGGGCCGTATGGCTCGACGTAGATCGAGCCATCGGTGGACCCGATGTCCTGGATGGCGATGGAGAGGTTGGAGACTTCGAGGAGGGGCATGGGAGCACGTTCGTATCGGTTATCAGGTATTGCGTACAAGGTACAGGATGCGGGGCCGAACCAGCTTCCGGGCGATCGAGCCCGACCTGATACTCCGGCGCGAAGCGCCGGGTAACTAGTCACTTCGGGTAGGCCGGAATTGGTCCATATCAGCATTCAAGAAAATCGGCGACGGGGTCGATACCTGGAGAGACATACTCGGGCGGTGTTCCAGCACTCCACCGGAACACTATTCGGAGGTCCCCTTCCCTCCGACTCCTCCTCAGAGCGGCCGTCCGGGACTAAAAGACAACCCTCCTTCGGGAGGGTTGTCTCCGTTAGGGGTTCAGTGGACCCGTATCTCGTAGCACTCAACACGTAGCGCGTACTGGTGTATCGGCAACGTGTCGTGGAACCCCGGCCTCGCATTCATCGGGGAAGATCCTCGTCTGACTCGGGCGCTGATCAGTGCACGGCTACTTCGTGTCGGTCACGATCCAGAACCGCAGCTTTGGTGCCCGCAGTCTCGAGTTGTCGATTGTGCTCTCGTACACGCCGCCGTTGGCTTCGATGATCTTGCGGGAGGCGATGTTGTCTTGGTCGCATGTGACAAGGACGGCGTCGAGGCCAAGCTCGGCGCACAATGGAAGCGCTTGGCGCAACATCTCCCTGCCGTAGCCCAGGCGACGGTACGCCTCGAGGACTTGGTAGCCAATGTGACCGCCGAGAGTCTTGAGCGTGCCGCGCAGTTCAAGGCGGATGCGCAGGCTCCCAACCAGTGTGCCGCCCACGTCACCGAACAGCTGCACGTTGGCGACGTGGCCGGCCGGCAAATCAATGCCGTCGGCAACTTCATCGAGGCGGATCAGAAACGCCGCAAAGTCGGCGTCCGGTGAGTAATAGCTGAATGGATGATCGGCAAAAGAAGCGACGAACTGCTCTTCGTCACCGTCGCGGAGGGGACGCATCACCAGGCTCATTCCATGAAAGGTACATAACCGGCCAGCCGCCTTGCCCTCTAGCCTTGTCTAGATGGAACGTCCCCCTGTAGTCGTTGAAGAGCTGACGAAGATCTTCAAAGTCCCCGTCCGGGAAGCCGGGTTGCGGGAGTCTGTGAAGAGTCTGTTCAAACGCGAGCACAAGATGGTGCACGCCGTTGCCGGCATTTCCTTTGAGGTCGGCGCGGGCGAGATCGTGGGATTCCTCGGGCCGAATGGCGCGGGCAAGACGACAACCCTCAAGATGCTCAGCGGCCTTCTCCACGCCGAGAGTGGAAAGGCCGATGTGCTCGGCCACACCCCGTGGCAACGCTCGAAGGAGCTCCTGAGTCAGATCACCCTCGTTCTCGGACAACGCCAAAACCTGGCCTGGGATCTTCCCGCCCTTGATAGCTTCGACCTGAACAAAGCGATCTACCAGATCCCCACCGCTGATTTCGAGCGGCGCCGCGACCGCTTCGTCGAGATACTCGACATCGGAGACATCGTGACCAAACCGGTGCGCAACCTGTCGCTCGGCGAGCGCATGAAGGTTGAGATCTGCGCCGCGCTGCTTCATGGACCGAAGGTGCTGTTCCTCGACGAGCCGACAATCGGCCTCGACGTCACGATGCAGCGCCGGCTTCGAGAGTTCGTACTCGACTACAACGCCGTCGAGCACGCCTCAGTCTTGTTGACCAGCCACTACATGGCAGATATCACGGCCTTGGCCGAGCGAGTGATTGTGATCCACCACGGCAAGATCCTCTACGACGGTGGCCTCAAAGTATTGGCCGAGGAGTTCGGCGGCGAGAAGACGATCACGGTCCATGCCGAAGCGGTTCCCGCAGCCCACGATTACGGCGGAGTCATCGAGCAGACTGCGGTCAAGCTTTCCATCCGGGTGCCACGATCCGACGTGGCAAGCACCACGGCGCGGCTGCTCAACGACATGAACGTGCTCGACCTCTCGATCGAAGACCCCCCGATCGAGGAGGTCATTGAGCGAGTATTCGCCACGCCAAAGGACGAGGCGTGATGCTGGCTCTTGCCAGGTACTACGTGGCAGCAGGCAAGCTCTCGATCCAGGGACAGATCCAATACAGGGCATCGACCTACTTCTACCTCATTGGCTTTCTCATCGAGCCGGTCGTTTACCTCGTTGTCTGGCGCACGGTGGCGGAATCGCAGGGTGGATCAATCGGGGGCTATTCAGCAGAGGCGCTGACGGCCTACTACATCGTGTGGACTCTGGTCAGGGCAATGAACGTCGGATTCGATCCCAACGCATGGGGATGGCGAATCCAACGGGGCCGCCTCAACGAAATGCTGTCGAGGCCGATCCATCCCTTCCACCGAGACTTCGCGTGGTTCGGGGGCGGCAAGTTTGTGTGGATTCTCCTCTGGCTGCCGATGGCGGCGGGCTTGTGGATCGCATTCCGACCCCAGATCTCGCCGACGCTCGTTGAGGGAACCGCCTTCTTCGTCGCCATCTGGTTGGCATTCGCAGTCCGGTTTGCTCTGCTCTGGGCCCTCGGGATGATCACCTTCTGGACCACACGAGGCAGTGCGATCTTCGAGATCTTCATCGCGGCGGAGCTGCTGCTGTCGGGTCGACTCGTCCCGCTCGAACTGATGCCGGAGTGGACTCAGATAATAGGAGCTTGGCTGCCGTTCAAATGGACTTTCCAATTCCCGATCGAGGTGGTCATCGGAAGACTCACCTCCGGCGAAGTGTTGGCGGGACTGGCCATTCAAACCACTTGGGCGGCCGCCCTGATCGCACTCATCTGGGTGATCTGGAAACCGGCGGTCTCCAAATACACGGCGGTGGGCGGATGAACCCCGTCAAGCTCGGATGGATGCATCTTCGAATCTCTGCGCTCAACGAGTTGCAGTACCGAGCCAACTTCTTCCTGGCGGCTTTCAACGCATTGCTTGCGTTGGCTACGGGCCTGATCGTCATCGGTCTGGTCTACTCCCACACCGAATCGCTGAACGGTTGGAGCCAACCCGAACTGCTCATCGTCATGGGCGTCCATGTGTTCATAGGAGGGCTGATCAGAGCGTTCGTCGAGCCGAACATGTACCAACTGATGCAGGACATCGAGGAGGGCACGCTCGATTACACGCTGACCCGTCCAGCCGATGCGCAACTGCTCGTGAGCGTGCGGGCCACGAGCATCTGGCAGACGGTTGACCTCGCGATCGGCCTCATCGTGGTCGCCATCGGCGTGGTCCAGTTGCAGACCGCAACCACAGTGGCTCACGTGACGGCATTCATCCTGACCATCCTGCTCGGCGTCGTGATCATCTATTGCGTGTGGCTCATGATCACGACGGCCGCTTTCAAGCTGATTCGCGTCGACAACATGGTCCAGATGCTCCAAGGCATCTACCAGGCGGGGCGCTGGCCGGTTTCGATCTACCCGTTGTGGCTGCGCGGAGGGCTGACGTTCATCATTCCGTTGGCGTTCGCCATCACTGTTCCCGCCGAGGCCCTAGCCGACCGCCTCGCCGGATCGACGATCGCTTTAGCCGTCGCTTTTTCAGCGGTTGTAATGCTGGTCACCCGCCTCATTTGGCGATGGGGCCTGGCCAACTACTCAGGGGCATCGGCCTAACCAACGTATCGCTGTTGCCTTGCAGCTATCAGGTACGAGACTGCATTGGCGCTCCAGTGGACGAGCATCGGGGTGACAACGCTGCCGGACCGCAGACGCAGTTTGTCGAGGACGAGGCCGACGATCGCCGTCGAGCCCACGCCGGCGGCGACGGCTCCTGCACGCGCTTTGGGGTCGACCACCCCGTTGATGTCAAGAGTGTTCAGCGTCGGAATCACGTGCCAAACGCCGAACAGAGCCGCACTGCGCAGGGAAGGCGCCTCCCTGGCCGGCCCGTCCAGCAAGGCCGGCAGGACCGAACGAAAGGCCACCTCCTCGAGCACAACCGTTCCGAGGGGAATGCGGATCAAAGTCTGGTACGCCACGTCGTCGCGGCTCACCCTCTGATCAGCAAAGAGTCGTGAGACAACGGGCAGTCTGCTCGCCGCCCACGAACCCACCGCCACCGCTGCAGCAATCACCAGTCCCGCGCCGACTCCACGCCTCAGCCGCAGCCCAAGCTCGTCTACATCGGCCCGCACTCGCCCTGCGACCATCACGGCTGCGGCGGCTGCGAGATTTGCCTGGACGTAGTGACGCTGCGCTATCACCCTGTTGATGGCGACGTTCCAGACCGCCAGCCCGCCCGCCACGAATCTGCCGAGTTTCATCGGCTCGATGGTATTGCCCGCCAGACTTAACCAGCGTGGGCCGCTGCCACGAGCCTCGAACCCATGGCCGTCGTCCCCTTCTAGCTGCGTCGCATCGAGAGCTCTTCGCGATCGAACAGACCGCTATGGACAGGGCAGGGTCGGGAGGCGTGCCTGCGGAGACTCCACCGAGTCGGCCCATCGAAACAACGTATCAACTCCAACCGCGGCGCGTCTCATAGACCGAGGAGGAAGACATGTACCGCGGATCGACACGCCCCTATGCGGCGTTGGCGCTTGGCTTGATGCTCGGCACGATCACCGTGTTGGCTCGAGCCCTCCCCGTCTGAAACAGCACGCTCTGGTTCTGAGTTGTCGCCTCCGTTGAGGGGTGGGGGCGGCAGCTCAAAGGTCGATCACGTAGCGGACTTCGCGCAACGGGTCTCCAAATGATTCGTCGATCTTGACTGCACCGTCGGCAAGCCAGCCGCCCCGCTCGTAGAAGCCGCGACCCCGCTCGTTGTTGTCGAGAACCCAAAGCGACGCCTCTTGGAATCCCAGATTGCGCATCTCCGCCAATGCTCGAATCATGAGTTCTCTGCCGTGGCCGGCGTCCCAGTGGACGGGATCGACGTAGATGGCGAATAGCTGGCCGACGGCACCGTCTGCATGGTCGTCGTCGCGGCTGGGCCCTATCCATGCCATTCCCACGATTTCCGATTCGACTTCGGCAACGAGCAGCGCGGTATTGGCAGGCCTATCCGACATGTATCGGGACAACATCTGCTCGCGGCGCTCGACGGTAATTCGTTCCAGAATCGAGTCGGGCATCAGTCCGCGATACACGCCTTCCCACGACGCCGTTTGGACGCGCGCTACCTCAGCCACGTCGTCGATGACAGCGCGACGAACTCCCATGCCTCGACCCTACCAACCGCGCCCGATCATCGAGGTCAGGCGCTGATGTACTCCAACCACGCCCGATATGTTTCGACGTTGCCGAGCAGCCGCCGTGCAGTTTCACAGGATGTTTGGTCGCACTTGACCTGGCCCTCGTCATTGGCGAAGTCATACATGCAGGTATCGCAAGTAACTCGCAACTCAGCGGGGAGTCCAGGACAGTCGTAAGTGCTGCAAGGCTGGGCTCCGGCTTCGGTGACGATTTTCGGCGAACAACCTGGACAGTTGGGCCGAAAAGCCCTTACGGCGTCCGGCAAGGTTGAGGTGTCGATCGACATGGCAACCTCCGTGTTGTCGCCACTGTCGGCGAAGGGCCCAAACAGCACAAGGGGAAAAGGTCCTTCGTTATCCGGCCAGCTGCTTTTGCAAGGGAGCGGGGAATCGAGGCATAACAACCGTGCCGTCGAGCCAGGATTCCAAACGACCCCGGTGTGAGTCGATTAGCCGTTGTTCCGTTTTGGTCACTGGTTCGACCAGTTCGTATACGACTCGGCCGCTCTCGATCTGACCCCAGGCCCCAACAATGCGCCCGTTGGCCCACACGGTAGGGCCGACATTGCCGTTGCGGTCGAACAGTGTTTCTTGATGTGGTCCCAGAAACCAGCTGCGTTCCTTCCAGCCCATCGGTGTTGGGTCGAGCCCAGGAAGGAATGCCGCCCAAGGTGGCGAAGCTGCCACCGGCTCGAGGTCATCTGGCAGCGCGAAGCCAGCACCTTCGTCGAGTTCGACCTCGACGGCATCGATTGCAGCCAGAGCTGCCTTGGTGTCGCGAAGAGTCCAGCCCGTCCACCACTTGAGATCAGTCATGGTTCCCGGGCCGAACTGATCGAGCCAGCGCCGCAGAAGATCTGCCTGAGCCTGCTCCGTGTCGAGGCTGGGGAGCTCTTGCCCGATCCAGTCTGCCGTTGCGGCCCATCTGTACTGACTTGATCGCCATGTGCCGCGGGGGCGGGCCCGCACGATGTGGCCCTCTGTGGCCAGCAGGAACAGAATTCTCGTGGACACGCCGACTGCTCCACCCCACTTCCTACCCTCGCCAAAATGGATCTTGAGTGTCAGTTCCGCAATGTCCTCACGAAGTTCGTTGGCCGTAGCTTCGCGCCGCATTGAGATCGCTTCGAGCGTCTTCCTGGAAAGCTCACCGACCCAGGCTTCGCCGTCTTCTGCAAGACCCTGCTCTGTGACAAGCCTGATCAGACGGCGACGTTCCGGCGGTGCCAATGCCTTCGTGCATGCGGCGTCCATGACTGCAGCGAGGTCGTGAGGAACAACGAATAGCGTGCGCCGCATGCCGAGGAGGCGCAGCAAGGACCGATCGTCGTAGAGCGCTCTGTCGAGATCGCCTTTGTCGAAGTCGGTGAGCCGAGCCCGGAGAGCCAGATAGACGGTGGCGGGGTCGCTGGAGTGGAGCCCGACCATCGAACCGGCAACCGCTATCGAGTCGGTGCTCGACAGGTCCAGGAAGTGACGGCGCACTAGGCGAGCCCGCCGCTCATTGGTTTCGATGTGACGCATCAGCCGATCGTCGCAGGCTCTGGTGGTCGACGTGCCGCTTCCGCGCGGGTCACATAGAGCAAAAGACCGGAAGCCACAGCCATCGAGAAGAGCACAGGGCCCAGGACTTCGAGGCTCAACGCTTCGGCGAGTTGACCGATCAGAATCGAAAAGACCACGGCACCCAGGCTCGCAGCTCCGAATTGATAGCCGGTGGCTACCGCGGCTCGCGACGGGCCGAGCCACGTGGGTGTAACGAGCACCATCAGTGGGAAGAGTAACGAGATGCCGGCTCCGAGGATTGGAAGCGATATCCCAACAGGGAGACCGCTGGGGCGGGCCCACATCAAGGCTGCTCCGCCGGCCGCCATGGCCACCGACACCCACAAGGCAACCTCGGGACGCATCCGGTCGCCGAGGACGCCCAGCAGCACTCTGCCTGCGGTGAATGCTCCCCAGAAGCTCGCCATCCATAGTGCGGCGGTGCCGTCCGCAACCCCACGCTCTTCGAACAGGAGGCTGAAGGCCCATGAACTGACGGAAACCTCCAGTCCGACGATGAGGAAGAACCAGACGAGCGTCAAGACAAGGAGCCTGGTCGCAGCATGGTGCGCGTCCGCTGCGCCCGCATGCTTCTCGTGAAGCGTCTCCGTGTCGAAGTCGCGCCTCCTGGTCCACACCAATGCGAACAGCCCAACTTGGGCAAGACCAAGGATGACGAAGACGCCTCGCCAACTGATGCCGCCAGCCAGCGCCGTTGTGGCGAATGGGGGGCCGAGCGCCGCGCCGAAGCCGAAGAACGCGTGGAGAAAGCCCATGGCGCCGGCACTGTGTCTTAGCGACACCCAGGCATTGACGATCGGATCGAGCATTCCGGCGCCGCCACCGACGACGACGGCGACCAGCATGAGACTTGACAGGTTTGGGGCGAGACCGAATCCGATCAAGCCGAAGAAGCTGGAGACCAAGGCGAGCAGCATGCCCACACTGGTACCCCAACGTGCCGTGACGTGACCGCTGGTGACGCTGCCCCCCGTGTAGCCGATGGTGTATCCCGTGACGATCCAAGCGAGGTCGCCAATGGCAAGGCCCATGTCAGCCCGCTGAGTCGGCCAGATTGTGCCGATGACACCGTCGGGAAAGCCGAGCACGACGAAAGCAACGAAGACAATCGCCAGAGCAGCCGGGAACCGGGCCCGGGAAGTGCGGAGCATCCGGCGAGTGTATTCCCGCCTAGAGGACCGGCGTGTCGCGTCCCATGTCGGAGAACAGGGTGAACTCGGGTAGGAACGTCATGTCGATGCGGCCGGTGGCACCCTGCCTGTGCTTGGCGATTGCGACCTCGGCGATGCCCTTCGTCTCCTGTGCCTCAGGGTGGTAGTACTCGTGGCGGTAGATGAACATAACGACGTCGGCGTCCTGCTCGAGCGATCCAGATTCGCGAAGGTCCGAAAGCCGAGGCCGCTTGTCTTCACGTTGCTCCATCGAACGATTCAACTGCGACAGTGCAACAACCGGCACGTCGAGCTCGCGAGCCAGGTTCTTGAGTGAACGGCTGATCGTGGCGATCTCCTGCTGACGATTCTCCTGGCCTGAACCTTGCATCAGCTGGAGGTAGTCGATGACGACGAGGCCGAGACCGGGCCGGCGCCGCATCCGCCGGCACTTGGCCCGGATCTCGGTGACAGTGAGCCCTGGAGAGTCGTCGACATAGATCGGCTTCTTGTAGAGGATGCTCGCCGCGTTGGACAACTTGGAGAAGTCCGACTCGGAGAGCTGGCCGCTGCGGAGGCGTTGCGAGTCGATACGTCCGGCGGCGCAGAGCATACGACTGACCACTTCTTCGCGACTCATCTCAAGCGTGAAGAGAGCGACAGGAGTGTCGTGATCAACGGCTGCGTGCTGAGCCATGTTCAACGCCAAACTGCTCTTGCCCATACCAGGCCGTGCAGCAACGATCAGCAGGTTCGAGGGGTGAAGCCCTGACAACATTCGATCCAGGTCACGGAATCCGGTGGGTAGACCCGTGACGGAGCTTCCTCGCCGATTCAGCTCTTCTGCCTGTTCGATGGCGGGCCCAAGGAGCGGATCGATTGGGGCGAGACCCTCTCCGATGCGCCGCTCTGAAACGGCAAACACCGATTGCTCGGCCCGGTCGAGGACCGCTGCGATGTCGTCTTCCATGCGTGTAGCGAGCTGGGTGACGTCGCCACCGACTCGTTGCAGGCGACGCCGCAGTGCATGTTCTTCGACGATCGACGTGTAATGCTCGATGTTCGATGCGGTCGGCACGGCATCGAGGAGCTGCGCCAGATAAGTCGGGCCCCCTGAGCGATCGAGCGCATCGAGCTTGCGAAGTGACTCGGACACCGTGACCGCATCGATCGGCTGGTTGTTGTCGAAAAGCGAGACAATCGCCTCGAAGATCGACTGATGCGCCGGGATGTAGAAGTCCTCCGTATGCAACTTCTCGAGGGCGATGTTGGCTGCTTCAGACGACAGAAGTACCGCACCGAGCACCGACTCTTCCGCTTCTGCACTATGTGGCGGTGCGCTCAATGACCTGCGAGTGTCAAAGGTTGCGGTCATTGCAGGGTGGTCCTCACAGCACCGTCGGAGGTGATCCCCGGTGTGCTCATCTCTACCTTCACTGTGCTCCTCACATGCCGCTCCACGCGTCCGCTCCAGCACGTCCGCTCAGCCACCGCCGGTACATCTACCGTTGCTCTGCACGCCGACCCACGCCTGGCTGGGCGCTCCGGTCGGGCGCCGGAGCTCGTGGGGCCGTGGCCCAATCCTGTCTGTTTGGTGTGACAGATTCCGCGTTTGAACGCGTACCTGTCAGCGCGGCGTCAACCGCAAGGGAAGTCTTCGGGGGAAGAACCGCCTCCTGGTGGCGGCTGGAGCAAACATAGATGGCGCGCCCCGTCGGGCAAAGCTCAGACGCTCCCAACTTTTCGCGCGGCGGGCCTTATTTTCGCGAGGGCCTCTGCCAAGCTCCCGAGAAGCCATCGGTCCGGATGAGCAGTGGGGCCCGCGACGGGCCCCACTTGTCTACTCACTCTCGACTGTTCGACGTGCAATGCCGAGGCTGCTGACTCCCAGGTCAGGCCGGAATCACATCCAGCGTTACCGGGAAAGCGACGTCGGCGTGCGGCTTGACCGTAACTTCGTGGAGACCGATGTCCTTGATCGGAGTAGCAAGCACGATGGTCTTGGCGGCGATCTCCACTCCAGTGAACTTCGTGATCGCTTCGGCGACATCGCCGCTGCCGATGGAACCAAACAGCTTGCCCTCATCACCGGCGCGCGCCGCAACAACGACGCGGGTGCCGCTGAGCGCAGTCGCCAAGTTGTCCGCGTCTTCGCGTGCGCGAGCTGCAGCGTCGATGGCTGCCTGCCGCATACTCTCAGCTTGAGCGATTGCGCCGCGGGTGGCTTGGACCGCCATCTTGCGGGGAACGAGATAATTGCGTGCGTATCCGTCTGCGACGTCGACGATTTCGCCTTTGCCACCGAGCTCCGGTACGTCCTTGATCAGGATGATCTTCATGACTTGCGCTGGGAGATGTAAGGCAGCAACGCCATCTCGCGGGCGTTCTTGACTGCGACGGCTATCTGACGCTGGCAGACCCCGCACAGGCGGGTGACGCGGCTCGACCGAATCTTGCCTCGCTCCGATACATACTTGCGCAGCATCGTGATGTCCTTGTAGTCCACTCGCTTGCCTTCTTTGCAGAACGAGCAGTCGACCTTCTTCTTGCGGGTGTCGATCTGGGGCCGACGCCGCTTTCTCCGTTGTTGTGCCATTTGTTGTCCTCCTAAACCTTTGCTCGCCTAGAAAGGCGCTTCGTCCGGGCCGAAGTCGGTGCGAGCCACCGGGCTCGGCGGGGTGTCCGGGGGCGTCCAATCGCCGCTCGAGCTCTTGCGGGGGGCGCGAGTCACGCTGGCGGTCGCCCAACGAACCGAGGGGCCGATATCGTCGATCCGAACCTCGATGATTGAGCGCTTGTCTCCCTCCTGGGTTTCCCAAGAGCGTTGCTCTAGCCGGCCCGTGACGATGACGCGCATGCCCTTCTGCAGCGACTCGGCGACGTTTTCGGCCATGTCACGCCAGCAGGTGCCGCCGAAGAAGCTGGTCTCCTCCTGCCACTCGTTGTTGCGATCCTGATACCGCCGGCTGACTGCAAAGCGGATCTTTGCCATAGCAACTCCGGAAGGCGTGAATCGAAGCTCGGGATCGTCGACGAGGTTGCCGACGAGTGTGACGCTGTTGTTACTCATGTGCTGCTTGTTCCTTATCTCTCAAATCTCTTGTCGCATTTGCAGCAAGCCGTCTCACTCGACGGCGGGGATGGGGACGTTTCAAGTGTGACTTCGGACAGTGACAGGAAACGTCTGCGGGCCCTTGAAGAAGGACCATGCGTTCAGTTCTGATCAATCCGAAGGATCTTGTGGCGGACCACATTGTCTGCAAGCGACAGTGCGCGATCGAGCGTCGAAACGAGCGCCGGCTCTCCATTGAATTGAACGACTGAGTAATAGCCCTCGTGAACATGGTTGATCTCATATGCAAAGCGTCGTTTGCCCCAGAAATCAGTGTCCTTGACCTCGCCCGACTCTTTGATTGCGGCCTCTAGCTCGCCAATCTGCGTTCGAACATCGGGTTCAGTCATTTCGGGCCGATGAATCATCATCAGCTCATAGGTACGCAAAGCTCCATCACCTCCTTCGGACAAACGCTGCGCAGGATCGCTGCGAGCGAAAGGCCCCCGGACTCTCCGGGAGCAGGGGTTGCTCTGAGCGGAGGGAACGTTAACAGGTGGTTGGTAGCCAGTATCCGGTACCGAAATCCGGTTCGCCTAGAGGTCGATATCGATCGTCGCTGCCGGGGTTAGGGCAGCGAAACCGGCGTCGGGCACTTCGACTGCGTAGATGTATTCGCCGCCTGCGCTGTAATCCGGGCAGTCCTCATCGACGCAGAGCTGCATCGTGAAATTGTTGACCCATCGATTCGCCGCGTCGAAAAAGGCTATGTCGAGGGGAATCAGCGTGTCTTCCATCCAGAAGGTGGACGTGGTGGGCGCCGGGTAGATGAACAGCATTCCGTCGAGATCTCCCAGATCCAGCAGGCCCATGAGGCCTTGGGCTCGTTCAGTCGCATCGTCGGCCACTGCAACGGTCAACGAGTACGTGAGCTCACGATCCTCGATCGTGATAGACCGGATTTCGAACTGCTCCAATTCTGGCGGGATGACGGGCGGTTCCGTCGTAGTCGGGACAGCCGTCGTTGTCGGCGTGTCTGTTATCGGGGCGCGCGTTGTGGGATCGGGCAGCTGCGGGACTTGACCCGCCGCGCAGCCGGAGGAGACGACCGCCAGCAGCAATATCGGAATGAAACGGCGCATGCGCCGGAATCCTAAGCGCCACACTTCGAATGCGGGCACTCAAATCATGTGAGGGTGGGGCGTGAGCCCCACCCCCGGTCGACACCGGATCCCCCTTGCGGAGCCCACACGATGTCGGCTGAAATGCGGGGTAAGGACACCGCCGGATCACTTTTCACGGCGCCTATCCCCTGCACGTATTGGACACGCGAACGAGCCTGGTGTGAATGGTGATTTCAGGGCGCATGAGGTGACTAGTTATCGGTATCCAGTATCTGGTATCCCGTAGCAGATGCGCGGCCCGGTCTAGGTACCTAATACCTAATACCTAATACCTGATAGCGCGAAGCCAGCTACCGCTCCATGGCCTCGTCGGCCATCAAATCGTCGGCTTCCAGACCCGCATACCCGCCGCCGGCGGTCATCTCCCGGAGAAGATTGGCTGACTCCTCGTCCATCGTGTAGGTCTCGTCTGGACCGGGGAAAGCGCCCGATTGGACGTCGGCGAAGAACGATTGCATTGCTGCCACGGCATCATCTGCGAGCTTGGCGTATTGGCGGACAAACTTGGGGAGATGGCCGTTGTGAAGGCCGAGCAGGTCGTGATAGACCAGGACCTGGCCGTCTGTCACGTTGCCGGCGCCGATTCCGATCGTGGGCACTGCGACCTCGTTGGTGATTATCTCGGCAAGTGCCGCGGGGATACCTTCGAGAACCATCGAAAAGACGCCAATCTCGGCGAGGGCTTTAGCCTCACTGATCATCTCGTATGCAGGACCTACGTTGCGCCCTTGTACCCGATAGCCGCCCATTTGATTCACGGACTGCGGGGTTAGGCCGAGGTGGCCCATCACCGGGATCTCCGCGTCGAGAATCGCCTTGATCGCCTCGATGCGCTTGACGCCACCCTCGATCTTGACGGCCTCAGCGCCCCCCTCCTGAACAAAACGTCCCGCGTTGTGGACCGCCTCTTCCGGGGTCGTGTGATAACTGAGCCAAGGCATATCGCCCACAACGAGCGCAGATGTTTCGGCTCGACTCACCGCAGCAATGTGGTGGATCATTGCATTGACGGTCATCGAGAGGGTGTCATCGTGACCGAGCATGACATTGGCGACACTGTCGCCGACAAGGATGATGTCGGCGCCTGCACGATCCGCGATTACCGCACTCGGATGATCGTAAGCAGTGACCATCCGCAGCTTGTCGCCGCCCTTACGAGCGCGAACCTTGGGCGCGGTCACCTTGGGACGCTTGGAGGCTTCGGCCTTCTCGGCGTAGGAAGACACGTGGCGGGTCCTTTCTCCCCGCCTTCAGGGTCGGGGGAATGATCTGTTTCGTGCGACGAACTGGTCGATCCGCCTCAGCCGCCATCAAGTCGCCTGTGCGCGAACGTTCTGTCGCGGCTCTCATCGTACATCCGGGGTCGCCCGTTGAATACGCCGCTACCGATAACTAAGTAGACAAACTATCTAGTACTAGATAGTATTTCTATATAGTGAAGAAGAAGCCGCTCCCACCGACACAGGACCAACGAAGAGCCCAGTGGCTGAAGGGCGTACTCGATGTTTGCGTCCTCGCGGCGTTGCAGAAGGGTGAAGCCTACGGATATGAGCTTGCGCAGACGTTGGAGGAAGCCGGTCTCGGCCCTATGAAGGGGGGGACGCTCTATCCGTTGCTGCGGCGCCTGGAACGAGACGGCCTCGTCGGTGCGACGTGGAGGCCCAGCAGTCAGGGACCGGATCGAAAGTATTACCAACTGACTTCTATAGGCGCGAACGCCGCCGAGGAGTCGGCAAAGGCTTGGCTGAGATTCACCGAGTCGGCCGGGCTTCTGATCAACACTGGAGATATCGGGTGAAACAATCAGATTGGACATATCTCGCACAGCTGGCACGCGCCATGCGCCAGGAGTGCGTCGACGGCCGCACTGCGGGCGACTTTATAGCGGAGATCGATGCTCATCTCACGGAGAGTGGTGTCGATCCCGCCGACGAGTTCGGCCCACCGGCGTCACTCGCTCGCGAGCTGGCGGCGAAGGACGGCACGACGCGACGATTCCGGCTCAATACGCCGCTCGTAGCCGTCGGCGTGATGGCCCTCGTTCTCCTCGTTCTAGTTGTCTTCTTCGAGGGCGTCAGCGCAGGATGGGCGGAGCGGATACCAGTGCCGGCGGCACCGCTCGTCTACGGGTTGATCATTGGGGGGTTGAGCATGATTTTCGGCATCGTGGCGACCCGTCGCCTGGACGGTCGCAGCTGGTCACCACTCACCGGGTGGAAGTCATGGGCGATCATCATCGGGCTGGCGGTTGTCGGCACGACGGCATCGACCGTCCTCGCCGACGCAGTTCTTGTCTCGCTACCACGCCAAGCAGCAGTGGGCTTCGTAGTAGTCGGAGCAGTCTTGGTCATTGCCGCCACCGTCATCGCTCACAACCCGATTCGATTCCCTGCCCACGCTCCGCATCTGAAACCGCTGCGTTACGGACTCCTCGCGGATCGCTTCGGTGGGCGGCCGAGGTCGCGGCCCTCTGAACCAGTGGGCTGACCGCGCCCGCTACTGTCGAAACATGGCACGCAAAGACATCACAATGACAGACACCGAAGTGCTGGCGTTTCTTACCTCCGGCCACACCGTGCAAGTCTCCACCATCGGTGCGGACGGCTTCCCTCACGTGGCGCCGATGTGGTACACCGTCGAGGAAGGCAAGGTGGCCTTCCGATCCTTCACCAAGAGCCAGAAGATCGTCAACCTCAGACGAAACCCGAAGTTGACTGTGCTCGTAGAGTCCGGCGATAGCTACGCCGAGTTGCAGGGCGTGATGATCAAGGGTGAGGCCAACCTCATCAACGACCGCGACTTCGTCCTCGGCATGTACGGCAAACTCGCCGCCAAATACGAGATGGTCGGTGGTGCTCGCATAGAACTGTCACCCGGAGAACTCGAGGAAGCTTTTGGACGATTCGCCGAGAAGAACACAGCGGTAGTCGTCGAGCCACATCGCGTCATCACATGGGATCACACGAAGCTTGACGGCGCGTATTGACTTCCGGAATCCAGTAGGCAGCAGCACGCATTCGACACGGTCTAGGCGTCCAAAGCGTCCAGAAAGCCGTCGATGCCGGCAATGACGACTACGCGGGTATCGGTGTCGGCGGCGAGGGCGGCAATCTCCTCATTGTCCCCGTGGGGATTCTCCAACACACAAATGCTGAGTTTGCCGTCCTGCAGTCGGCTGATGGCCCACGACGGATCGGTTGTCGTGTGGACCTCGTAGCCCGCTTCGTCGAGGAGTCGGGAAGCCTGCGCCAGCAATTCGTCGTCTTCGCCGAGCACCACCGCCTGGTCACGACCTTGGTGCAGTCGAATCTGGCCGGCCAAAGCGAACATCAGACGCCGTACCTGGTCCTGGCTCCGCTCGTCGGTGAGATTCAGGTCATCGTCGAAGAGTGAGCCGGCACCGGCCAGCAGGACTTCGGGCCGATTCAGCACGGCCACGTCCTTGTGCGCAAGCACGAGGCGCAACGCTGCCTGCGACTTGGCTGTGCCAAGTCGCCCTCCTACACCCAGGATGGCCGTCGGCTTGCGGTCGAGGGGCGAGTCGGCCCCGGTCGAAAGCCAGTCAATCGTGTTCTTGAGCACGCCTGTGAGCGAATGGTTGTACTCAGGACTGGCGATGACCAGCCCGTCCGCATCCTGCAGTTTGCGGCGGAGGTCGGCGACCGTATTGGGATATCCAACTTCGGCACGAGTGTCCATGTTGAACATGGGAATCTCACTGATGTCTGCAATCTCGACGGTCATACCGGCCGGCGCCACAGACGCTGCGAACCTCAGTAGTGCAGTGTTGTAAGAGCGCTTTCGCAAACTCCCGGAAATGGCGACTACATGGGCTTCGATATCAGTACTCCCGAACGGTGGACAAGGAACGACGGGGCGCTGTTCGAGAGATCTGCACCTGGCGGTACCGGCGTCGGGTTCCCTGCGCAGTCGAGTCCCTCGCCCGGCCGATACGTCGCGAAGACGAAGTCCTCCAGGACTGTGCCGTCGGGTGCAGTCCTCTCCCGGTACGTGTTTACGCGCGTGCATGCGCCGATCTTGAACGACGATTGGCGAACCTGCTCAACGTCGAAGTACTTCGTGGACCACATGTCGACCGTGATCGACGAGCCCGTATAAGTTGGCCAGATCAGCACTGCGTATGGGGTCGGGTTGTGTAGTTCCAAATCGGGCAGCGGGAACGACAATGTTGCCTCGCGCCCGTACGGGTAGCGGCTGATATAGATCGAATGTGACTGGTATTCAGGAATGTCGAGGCCGGCGAAGAAGGCCGCGTTGAACGTAGTGGTCGCAAACTGGCTGATACCGCCGCCTACCTCGTCGATGAATCTCCCGGACTGGATGACCCCGTCGGCCACAAAACCATTGGCGCGAGTCCGGCGGCCGATGAAATCGTTGATCGAGAGGGTCTCCCCGGGCTCCACAATCTGCCCGCGGACCAGGTCTGCAATGCGATGGATGTTCTTCACCCGGTTCTGGCAACACGAATGCCTTGTGGTGAACGTGGAAACGAGTTCCTTGATGCCGAACTCTTCTGCTCTGGCTTGGCCACCGTCGTCTTCGACACGCACCGTCGGCAACACCACTGCTTGGGACGTTCCCGTAGTGGCAGCCTCGAATAGCAGCGGGGCGACACCCGCTGCGCAGCACTGCCGGGCCGGAACCCCTAGGTCGACGTGCAGCTCGCCCTCGTCAACGGTGAACTGCGGCGTTGGCAGCTCGTCGGCGTAGTCCGTGAACAAAGTTTCGACTGAGGACTTCACTCTCTCGTCGACGAATACGGGCACGAACTCGCCGTCTACGACATCCGATTCGATCCAGCGCCGAACCGACTCGCCGCCGATGATGCCGGTGCGGTCGTTGATCGACACAGTGAGCCGAGTCGAAAGCTCATCAGCCTTGGCCAATGCGTTTTGGAGATCGAGGGCCGAGTGGACTGTGGGGATTGGCGTCGTCGGCACATCGACCGTGTAAGGCGGAGGGCCGGCAGCAACCGCGGCCTGCACCGCGGCAACAACGTCAGCCGCAGCGAGGTAGCTCCCTTGAATGGCATCGGTGACTTCGAAACCGCCATTGGCACCGGTGAAAGCCGGCTCTTGGGGATGCCGAATCACAGCGTTGGGATGGGTGTCGATGAACTGCTTGAGCTGTTCTGCGTTCAACTCGTAGCTGAGCGGCACGTCGACGCGGCCGCGCAGCGACCGCCACCAAGCGCTAAATCGATCGAGGATGTTGCCATCGGCGTCCCGAGCGCTCAGCGCCGCGGCGGTTACCGCAGCCTCATCGACAGACAGGCCTGCAGTCGCCACGTCGGTCTCGATGGTGAGGCCTTCCGTACGGATGACGACAGGAAGAGATGCCGCTGCAGCATTCTCGGCAACGAGAACGCGATCGATGTCTTCAGTCGACCCGTCGCCGACGACGAATCCGGCAACGGTCACATTGCGCCCGACTCGATCGCGATGCATAGCCTCGTCGATCAGAAACACAGCTCCGGCCAGCACTACGGCCAGCAGTAGGAATATGAGAGATATCTGCCCGAAGCGAGCGAACTTTTGACCCATGAGCCGAGAATCTTAGAGACTCGCTCCGAGTGCGCTGCCTGTTACGGGGCGGGGATCGGACCAGCCAGGCTGACGGGCGATACGGTCAGGTATGCCGTGCCGTCGACACTCAAGATGGTTGGCTCGGGATCGACAAGTGCGAGGTCGTAGATCCAGGCTACCGCGGGCTCATCGTCGGCCGCGTTGGCCTCGACCAGGTTGACGACCAGGTGAGTGGCGCTGAGGTCAAACGAAACGACCCGGCTGTCGTCTCCAGCGAACGGGAACTTGATGCGGCGAATCTCAGCGCCGCTGGCAACGTGCCGGATGACGGCCTGATAGCCCTGGTCAAACTCCAGGTAGACCAGGCGAGATCCGTCGTGAGAAAGCTCACCCAACGAGGGGCAGGTCCAGCAGTCTTCGAAGCCCTCTTCCGGAGACGGATTGGCAGCAACCGCTGCATTGTTGCCCTGCAGGTCCGTGAAGTACATGCCGTGGAGCGCCGCGGCCCCCCAGTTGTACAGGATGAGATTGCGGCTGACTGAGATGGGGAACGCTGCTGACTCCCAGCCGCCAATAGTTGCGAGCTCGGTGACCTCTCGAGTGTCCAAGCTGTACCGGCGCAGTGTCTCCCTCCAATCTTCTATGTTGGTGCCCTCGTTTCGTGAGTAGTAAACGAAGGGCTCGCCTTCGTCGATGGCAACACCGTTCAGCGTCAGCCCCTGCTCAGCCGTCGGCACGAGCGTCTTGATCGCCGTTGAGCCGTCCGGGCGAACCCGGTAGACGACGCTGCGGCCTCCGCGGCTCCAGCGTTCCACTTGGAACAGCACGCCGCCATCTAGATCGTCGATGGCGAAACTGGCAGCCGAGTCCACGAGGAGGGAGGTCGTGCCGTCTGCGTCGATGAGGTAGATGCCGTCCGGCCCGGCAACGAGCAATTGGGCTCCGATGCCGGGAACAGGGGCGACGGTGGTCGATGTGGTCGTTGTCGTGGTGGCGACGGAAGTCGTCGCTGTGGCGCCGGTCGTTGCGACGCCGAAGGTCGTCGTCGTTTCACCCGACGTCGACGACGTGGACGTCCCCTCCCCACCGCATGCCGCGACGACGAGAGCAATCAGGACTAGACCGGCGATTCTTCGCATGACACAGAAACGCTACGGCCAAACGAGCGGTTCCCCGCGGCAATGTCTACAACCGGGACCTGCGACGCTGACTGAGAAAGCCGTAGGCGGCTCCGACTACGGCCCCGCCGGCAACGAACCAGAAGGAGGTCACGCCTACGATCCACATCAAGAGCAGACCAGCGATGCCGCCCGCGACTCCACCGACTCGCAACCCGGCGATCACGTCGTGCGGGGGATGTCCCGGTTTGTACTGCGGCTCGAGATCCACACCTGCACCGTACGCTCGACGAACCGGTGCGGCTAGAGGCAAAGGGCGGCAGGGGTGGGGCACTCTTGTAATGTGCAGCCGACCTCCGACCCGAGACCCGCCGAGAGCAGGAACACAGTGACGACCCAACTCACCAAAGAAGAGATCATCGAGGGGCTTGATCGGCTGGGCCCGTTCCACCATCACGTCGAACTTCCCCATGGACTGAGCACTCATGATGAAACTCAGAGCCGACGCAGCATCGAGCTGACTCGAGTCAGCAGCCTGGTGGAACACGCCTTCCCGTCACTGCTCCAGGCTTGTGGAGGATCGCTTGCCGGCAAGCGGGTCCTGGACGTGGCGTGTAACTGCGGCGGATTCTCGGTTGAAGCCACCAAGCACGGAGCCGACTCCGTTCTTGGAGTGGACATCGTGGATCACTACATCGAGCAGGCGAACTTCATCAAGGACGCCGCAGGGCTCGACAACGCAAATTTCAAAGTGCTCGACGTCAACGACATCAACGAATCCACCGTTGGCATGTTCGACGTGACCTTGTGCTTCGGTCTGCTCTACCACCTCGAGAATCCAGTTCTCTCCATGAAACGGATCGCCTCGGTCACCAAAGAGCACATGCTCATTGACACTGCGGTTCTGCCGACTCCGAAGGGAAACCCCAAGTTCACATCGAGACCACTGTGGATGATGAACTTCCCGACCGTGGCAGGCGATGACAAACACCACACCACCAGCGGGTGGCGTGCAGATGAGCGCCCCATCCAGTTCGCCCCGACCGTCAACGCCGTCATCGAACTGATGAAGAACTTGGGCTTCTCGAAGGTCGCCAAGATCGAGCCAACGAACTCGGACATCGAGACTCGGTACTACAAGGGCCGCCGCGCCAGCTTCCTCGCATCGCGCTGACGAATTCCGCGAGCATTACGAGTTAGACGTTTCGGTCAGTACTTCAGTCTGAGGCCTAGCCTCGAATCATGTTTCGGCGATTCCGGGCGGTGGCGACGGTAGCTGTGCTCATGTCGGCTGCCTGCAGCCCAGCGGACGTGGACGCGACCCGTCAATCGCCGCCGACCGGCCAAGCACCTCCGTTTGCACTTGAGTCCATCTGGGATGAGGGGCGGTTGCCTGCCGACGTGATCCTGGAATTGCATCGGGGGGCGGCCTCGTCGTTGCATGGAACCGAGTGAGAGAAGTACCGCTATTTTTCCTGTATGGCGATGGGACAATCGTCGGTTTGGCCCGAGTAGAGGGAATTGACCCGAAGTTGCTGCCGCTCAATCGGGTGATCCTCACGCCGCAGGAGCGGGATCTGATCGACGAGCTCGTCGCGCGAATCAGACTACGAGAGGTGGTCAACGAATTCGACACGTCGAAAGTCGGATCGCTCTTCGACGGTTCCACCATTACCGCCACGTACACTGACATGGACGGAAACCAACATTCCTACGGCGCCTACGGTCTGACTCCCACAGCCGGCGATGACGACCCTCCCCAGACTGTGGCATTGGCCGAACTCTTCGCCGGTTTCGGTTCACTCAGCTGGCAGCGCGACGGCGAGGAAGTGGAGACGACTCGGATCCAGCTCTATCTCTTCCCCGGGAGTGTCGGATCCGGGGAGCCGATGGAGTGGCCGCTTCAGGTGCAGCCCGATGACTTCGGTTCATTTGGGCCGAGCGACTCGAAGTGTCTGCATCTGACTGGTGCGGCGGCGGAGGCTGATGCGGAACTCCTCGCCGCCACCAAACACCGAAGTGCATTCACACATGGAGAACGCAGCTTCTATGTGGCTGCAAGACATCTACTTCCGCACGAACAGAGTTGCGGCCCGGAGATCGCCAGTTTCGACCCTTAGCCGAGCCGTTCCCGCAACCAGGCGATGTCCGTTTTGTGCTCCGTCGGTCCGCCAGGCGTTTCTACGACGATCGGCGCCTTCGCCGCGGCAACACACGCGACCAGCTGATCCTCTGGGATCTCGCCTGCACCGAGGTTGGCATGGCGGTCGCGCCGCGAGTCGAACGGGTCCCGCGAATCGTTGCAATGGACGAGCGCTATCTCACCCACGCCCGCAATGACGGTTTGCGCCGCGGTCTCCAGGGACGAGCCACCTGCCCAGGCGTGACAGGTGTCGAGACAGGCGCCGACGTTGTAGTCGCCAATCTCCTCCCAGAGCGGTGCGTAGTTGGCCAACTCTCGGACCACTGCGTTGCCCCCGCCGGCCGTGTTCTCGATCAGCACGGGCACCGATGACTTGAACGTGTCGAGCGCTTTACGCCAACGCTCGTAGCCGACGCTGATGTCCTCGTCATCGCCGACGTGGCCACCGTGCACGATGACGCCTGCCGCGCCGATTGCCTCGGCGGCTTCGACGGT
>JAHEJX010000142.1 GCA_024638645.1 Actinomycetes bacterium | reverse complement strand
GACCGTCCGGTGATCGCCGCGCAGAATCACCACGGCCACATTGTCGCGATAGGCCACATCCCAGCCTGGAACATTGTTGAGCGCCGCAATCTGCTCGCCTTCCTCATCGACCCGGAGCAGCCATACATCTACCTCCGCCTCCTCCACCACGTCGAGCGCGCGACCCTCGTCGAGGGCGAGGAGGTACTCGTCGATCCACTCGGCGTCATACAGAGTGATATTGCGGCCGTCGACGGCGACCTTCAGGTCCGGTGCGAAGTTCCAGATGGCGTAGCCGCCGTAAGGAAGCGGCACGGCGAGGTTCCCCGAAAGGTCCTGCTGGTCCATCCATTCCGCCGCTGCTATCGGGTACAGCGAGGTGTCCACGGTGACGTCTGCCTTGCCCTCTCCGATGTCACCCAGGACCGGTATCGCAAGTACGAGAACGAGAGCAACAGCCGCGGCCAGAGCCACCCGCGGTTCGAGCAAAGTCGCGTAACGGCGCATGACCCGTTTCGCCCGGTCCCGCTTCAGCAATTCCGCGATCGCTCCGACCGCAACGATCGATCCGAAGATCCCCATCAGCACGAAGAAACGGGCAGCTTGCGCGGTGAGGATCGAGGTGAGAATCAACATCACGAAGAGGCTCAGGTTTTTCCAGCGACGGGCGGCGAGCCATAAGACGATTGGGATCGCCAGGTAGATCCAGAAGAACAGAACTTGGTCGCCGGAGATAGGCTGCCATTCCGACACGAGCACGTGTTGTGCTCCGAGTTCCTCGAACACGTAGACGTACAGCAGCGGACCGAAGGGGTTGATCAATGTTGTAGCCAACGTCGCAAGCCCGACCCAGATGATGCGACGTTGATCCCGCCCGGTCGGCCGCGCCCCCATACCGTCCCATCCCAGCAGCATGAGGAACAGCGAGAGGCCGATGAGGCCCAGCCCCAGGGCGAAGCCGCCGTGAAGGTTGGCCCATAATCCCGAGATCACCGGTAACAGGTAGAGCCATCGCCAGCGCCCATCGCGGGCTCGATCCAACGCAACGATCGACCACACCACGAAGACATACGTGAAGGAATGGGCACGGACGTTGATGAACACACCCAGGATCGGCACAGTGACCAAGGTCAGTAGCAACACCACCAGCGGATGCCTGATGCGTCTCGCGTACGCCACGACTAGGCCGCCGACCATGGCAACGAAGAGCGCATTGCGCACAAGCAACAACCCGCCGGACCCGGCCAATTCGTAGGCCTTGGCAAACACCACTCCGCTCAGCCACTCGTGGTTGGTCCACTGCTCGCCCTCGGTGTTGAAGGACCACGTGTCTGTTTGCGGCACCGAACCTTGCTCGAGTATCAGCTCGCCGGACCGGATCTGCCACCACAGGTCCGGGTCCGCAGCCACCGCGACGATGAACGGCAACACCCCGATCACGACGATCAGCAACAGCGTGACGATTTCGATCCGGGATCGAGGGCTGCGACCGGCTGCGGAGTCGTCGGCGGTAGCAGCGCTATCCGCTGGTTTGCTCGCGGCACGTTTGCTCGCGGCGCGTTCGTCCGAGGCGCGTGCGGCCTCGTCGCGCTTCGAGTCGATCAATGTTCCTCCGCAGAGCCGGGTAGCGAGCGTACCCCAATGGATCGGCGGCTTCGGGTAGAGACTGAACGTTGGGGATGGTGGAAGGAATGGCCCGGCTCCGCCTAGCCGAATGGTGTGTCGCGGGGTCGGGTCGTACACCCATTGACAAGAAGTAACGAAAGGCCACAGCGCATCGCATCAGGGTCAGACTGAGCCGGTAGCCTCGCCCCATGCGCCGCTTCATCGCCATCGTCGCGATCTTCACCGCTTGTAGCTCGACCGTATCCACGACAGAACCCCTGATCGACTCCGTCACCACGGCACCGCCCACAACCGCCGCAGCCACCACACAGCCGCCCCCAACCGTTGTCGCCCCCCTTGTCGACGAAGGCTGCGCCTCCTTCGACAGCCTCGCCCTCACCGATCTTTCCCCGATCGACAACGAGCTCGCTTTGATCGAGGACGGCTCCACGGCGGACGGCCTCGTGTGCAACTTCGTTGGGGTGGAAGAGGGCCTCGACACCGGCATCCGCATCCAGGTGGAGCGTGTCGCCGACCAGCCGGACGGCCACTACTTCACACCCGGTCAGTTGGAGAGTCCCGTCGAGCTCGCCGGGTTCAAGGGCGTGGGTTTCGGACGAGGCAACGTGAGGCTGCAACTCACCGATGAGATCGGCGTGACCATCGTGGTCACCATCCGCTCCCTCAGCTCGAGCGCGACGATCCCCCGTGACGGCGCATTCCTCGATTTCAGAGACGAGATCGCCATCTACGTCGCCAAGCAGCTCACTTAGGCCCAAAGCCTCTTCCAATTTCGGCTCCATTGGTATAACGTAAGGGTCTAGTTAGATATAGACCGCTACCATATTGGGAGACGATCAGATGTTCTCAATCGAATGCCCGCAGCACGGCACCACGGTTCTGCTTGGGCTATCCGACATTCGCCAGATCGAAAACACCTCAGCCGGAATTCACGTCCACTACGAGTGCAGCTGCGGACACAAGGGAGTTTGGCTAACCGGCCGCAGTCGCTAACTCGATCGAAACCAACTAGTGCGGCAGCCGCGGCCGTAGGGCCGCGTATATGAACATGCCACCGACCGCGCCGACCAGTGTTGCCACTGCAGGGAACGCACCCGATCCAATCTGGGCATAGATCGGGCCGGGGCAGGCTGCCGTGATCGCCCAGCCGATCCCAAATATCAGCCCGCCGTAGATGACGCCACGCTGGAACGGTGGATCCTTGATCGGAACCTCGTCTCCCGTGACGGTCCTTGCCTCAAACCGTTTGATGAGCCACATCGACGGGATGCCCACGGCGATCGCCATGCCGATGATGATGTACATGTGCAGTTCCTCGAAGCGGAACATGGCATGAATGCGCTCCCAACGGATGACTTCTGACTTATAGAGCACCGCGCCGAAGAACACGCCGAACGTGAACGCCGCGCCGTACTGCCAGGGACGCAGCTTGGGGCCCGGTGTAGGCAGCTTCTCGAGAATCTCCATCGCTACTCCTTAGAAGATCAGAAACGTCAGTCCCCAGGTGGCGATGAGCCCACCTGCGAAGAACGCTGCCGTCGCGACCATGCTTGCCGGATTCAGATTCGAAATGCCGCTGATCGTGTGACCGGATGTGCAGCCTCCGGCATAACGGGTGCCGAAACCGACGAGAAGCCCGCCGAAGGCCAATCGCAGGACCCCGCCGATCGAGCTCGCCTCGTCGGGAAGAACGGGAAGCGGATCGGCGGTGAACAACTGAGTAGCAACCAGCGAGCCAATCACAACACCCCCAACAAAGATCAGACTCCATGTGTGGTTGCGCCAGTTGTGCATGCGGATGTATTCGGCCTTCACGTTTGGCGCACAAATCGCACCTATGTGGCGCAAGCTCGACGAGATGCCGAACCTTCGGCCGACAATCAAGTAGAGACCGGGCACCATGAGCCCGATCAGAAGACCAGATATCCAAGGGCTCCAAGAGCCCTGTAGCGCGTCCATCTATCCATCTCCCTTGGATGAGCCATTTACTAGAGCTGAGTTCTCCGAGCGGCGCAAGAGGCAATAGGTGAAAGCCTGCTCCTTGCCGGCCGGCGTCGTGTGAGCGACATGGCGGCCCGCCACCGCCTTGAATTCAGGCGCAAACTCGGCGGCAAGCGATTCAGCCGAGTAACGGGTCACCGGCAACCCGCTGCATTGTTCGGGGCCATCGAGCGCAAACGTCGCCACGAGCAAGTGCCCGCCGGGAAGGACCGTCCGCATTACCTGACGGCGGTACGTTGCACGCTCGGCCGCCGAACCAAGAAAGTGGAACAGCGCCCGGTCATGCCACAACGCTACGCGAGGCAAGGCGAGCTTGAGCACATCGCCGACGACGAACTTCACGCCGGGGATCCCACCGAGTCGGCGTTGGGTGACACTGAGCGCTCTTGCAGAAATGTCGGTGAGGACAATTGACGTGTGGCCCTGGGCGATCAGGGCATCTGCAAGTCGCGAGGCGCCGGCACCGACATCGAGAATCCGGTCGGCTGGATCCAGTCCAGCCTTGCCGATGAGGTCGAGCGAGTCGAACGGATGATCCTGGAACCAGGACACGTTGGTATGCCCACGGTCGACGTACACGCCGTCCCAGTGCGCCGAATCGGACATTGTCAGGTCACCAGGTCCGGAACCCCACCCTTGGTCACAACGATGACGTCGAGGTCGAGGCCCTCGAGAATGCCCGCTGCGATGGAGGCCCGGTTGCCGGTCCGGCAAACCACCCACAGAGGCTCATCGCGATTGATCTCGTCTGGGAATGAATCTGCAATGTCGGGCACATAACAGTGGACGGATCCTTCGATGTGTCCCGCCGCCCACTCCTGTGGATCGCGACAGTCGAGCACTTGGATATTGCGCCCCTCACTCAGAGCCATCGACAAGTCAGTGATCGAAGTGGTCTCGTAGCGAGCAAGCTCGCTGCCTTCGTCCGCCCAGGCTCCGACACCTCGCATCACGCCGACTACATCGTCGAGGCCGATCCTGCCGAGCTCGACGGCGGCCGCCTCTGCATCCTGCGATGGGTCGAGAACGAGCGCAATCGGAGCATCGAAGTCGAGCAGCCAGCCAGCCCAAGGTGCGAAGGAGTCGCCGATCTCGATGCCGATCGAGCCCGGGACATGTCCGGCAGCGAAATCGTGCCGATCCCGCCCGTCCAGCACCGAGCCTCCCGCGGCGATGTGGGCTTGCATTGCTGCGGGATCCATGTCGGGAATCGTGTTTGTTTCGAGCGCGGTGGGTCCATTTCGATTGATGGGTCCCATGTGCGCGTAGTAGGTCGGATAAGGCACAAGACCGGCGAGTTGGTTGTCTGCGAACGCATCGGCATCGGTGAATGTGAACAGTGGGTTCTCCGCCTTCTCCAAGCCAATGGTGCTCGTCGTTCGTCCAGCGCCGGAGGCGGTACAGAACGAACCCTCGCCGTGGGTCGGATAAACCCCTGTCTCGTCTGGCAGCTTGCCGAGGCGTTGCAGCGAACCGAACTGGAGCCGAGCCAGCTGGCGGGCGTACTGCTCTCCGAGCAGATCCGATCGACCGGCCGCGCCGACGAGCAGGGAGCCGCCGGTAAATGCCGCGACCGGATCTGCGTCGCCGGTGGCGATGACGTAGCTCGTATGCGCAGGCGTATGTCCCGGCGTGTGGAGCGGACGAATTGCCGCTCCGGCGGGCCCTTCGATGATCTCGTCATGGAATGCCGGGACAAACGCAAACCCGGCGCCGCTGGCGGCAGGAAGGACGAGGTCGGCATCGAGTGCTTTGGCGAGATCGCGGCCGCCGGAGATGTAATCATTGTGCATGTGCGTCTCGAGGACGTGCGTCAAGGTGAGACCGCGCTCGTCCAGAATCTCTCGGAAACGCCCAATGTCGCGCTGGGGATCCACGATTATGGCGTGAGAGCCGATGGCAACGATGTAGGTGGCGTCGCCGAGGCTGGCGGTGCGTATCCCGATTACTTCCATTGTCAGCGCCTCCTGCGAAATAGTCATGCGGCACAAAGGGGGAGATTTGTCCGGACAATACGGACCATATAGGGTATTGGCAAGCGGTTTGGCCAAGGTCCACGGCCGAATCCCACCAAATTGCGGGAATCGCGCCGCATGGGAGGTACCCGAATGAGCCGAGCCACGCCGCTATGGCGGACGGTGCTCAACGACCTCGTCCGCAGACTCGAAACAGGCGAGTTCGACGCGAGGTTCCCTACCGACCGCGAGCTCATGGAGACATATGGCGTGAGCAGGCACACGGTCCGGGAGGCCGTGCGGCTCCTCCAAGATGCCGGGCGAGTCACTCGACAACCCGGCAAAGGGTCACGCGTTGAAGGCGGGGCGTTTGAGCAGCCCCTCGGGACGGTCTATTCGCTTTTCGAGAGCATCGAATCGGCAGGTGCCACCCAGGACTCGCTCGTATTGACTTGCGAACTGCAACACAACTCGCTTGCCGCCGGGGTGCTCGGCCTCAAGTCGAACGCCGCCGTGTTCTATCTGGAGCGGGTCCGCTTTGCTGATGGCGAAGCTCTCGCCCACGACCGGGTGTGGCTCCCTGGTGAGCCGGTGCGGCCGCTACTCGAGGTCGATTTCACCCACACGGCGTTGTATCGCGAGCTCAAGGAACACTGCGGCCTATATCCGGAAGAAGGGCAGGAGCGGATCAAGCCGATCATCCCCGACCCGGTCCATGCCAAGTACCTGGAGCTTGCCGAGGGCGAGCCGGCCCTCGAGATTGAGCGCCGGACCATGGCAGCCGGCGCTCCCCTCGAATGGCGGCTCACCCTGGTGCGCGGCGACATCTATCACTTCCGCGCCGAGTGGAAGGCGGAGGACATGGTGGTTGTGCCGAGGCTCGTCGCAGACTGACGTGGCAGCGATACGGGCGGCGCATTGGCTGCGGAACTACGACTCCGAGAGCTTCCGCGACGACCTCCGGGCAGGGTTGGTTGTCGCCGTCATGCTCGTGCCCCAGTCCATGGCCTATGCCGCGCTGGCGGGCCTTCCCCCTGTAGCCGG
>JAHEJX010000141.1 GCA_024638645.1 Actinomycetes bacterium | reverse complement strand
AAGGTCCGACCATGCGGCGAGAATGTGAGACAACGTCAACAGGAGCCCCAAATTGCAGCACAAGGACTGGAATATCCGTCTCGCCCAACTCGCTTGGCGCCGACACCCCGGCGTTAGGTCCGACGACGAGCTCACCGTTGGGGAGCGCGCCGCCGATCGGCTCAGGAATGGCATGGGCTCGTGGGCCTTTGTGTTAGGCGCGCTCGTGTTCCTCGCCGGATGGATGGCAGGTAACCGCGGAGCCGGTTTCGACCCGTACCCGTTCATATTGCTCAATCTGATCCTGTCTTGTGTTGCTGCTCTCCAAGGTGCCATCCTCCTGATCGCAGCGCGGCGCTCTGATCAGATCTCGGCGGAGTTGGCGACCCACGACTATCAGACGAACCGCGATGCCGCCGAGATGATTCGTGCGATCCAAGCGATGACGGCAGGGATCCACCGCCACCTCGTCGACACCGGCGGGGACCCTGGCAAATAGGTCCTTCGATGCGCGCCGAGCGACGTTTGTCGGCCCGCAGGCCGTTATCGCCGTGAGGTGCCAGACTTCCCCGAACCGTCCCAGATTGGAGATCTGTGAAACGCCCCCTACAGGGTCGAATTGGCATCGCAGTCGCCTTGCTGTCGGCACTTGTCATGGCGTGCGACAGCGGGACCGCCGACAGTGCAGCCAGCACGTCATTGCAGCCTGCCGCGACAACCGAAACAACTATGGCCGTCTCGCCGCAGGACCTCCTCGATCGCTTTGCCGATTTGTGGCTCGCCGGGGACTGGGCCGGTATGGCCGCCGTCGCCGAGCCCAGCGCCATCTCCACAGCTGAGAATATTGGACCCACTGATCTCGCCGATGTTGTGTGGATCCCTGGATGCGAACTGGATTCAGCCGGCGTTGGGAGTTGTGAACTACTGGTGAATCCGGCTGGCAGCGCCGGCAGCGCGCTCATCTTCTCTGCTCGCTACGCCGTTGGAGCGGACGGCGGGCTTCTGATTGTCGACCTGGTGCCGGGCGGTGACGCCGGATGAGCGTCCGCCAAGCCGCCTCTAGTCCGGGCGTGATCCGATGACAGGCGAATCCCCCGAGCCGCTGCCGGACAAAACGTCGTTCGCCGACCAGAAGGACGATCTGCACCGCTACCTGCGCGCCGGCCGCGAAGCGGTGCTGTGGAAGTTAGACGGCCTCTCCGATTACGACCTGCGGCGGCCGCTGGTGCCATCGGGGACCAATCTGCTTGGGCTGGTCAAACACCTGGCATCGGTTGAGTTGGGTTACTTCGGTGATTGCTTTGGGAGGCCGCACGACGAGGTGCTGCCATGGTGGAGCGAAGACGCTGAGCCAAATGCAGACATGTGGGCGACGGCTGACGAGTCACGCGACTACATCGTCGGGCTCTATCAGCGTGCGGCGAACCACTCCGACGCCACGGTCGAAGCGCTGGAATTGGATTCGCTTGGTCGTGTCCCGTGGTGGGGTGAAGACGGCGAAGTGACACTGCATTTGGTACTCATCCATGTAGCCACGGAGACGCACCGTCATGCCGGCCATGCTGACATCGTGCGCGAGTTGATCGATGGATCAGCCGGTCTGCTGCCGGGCCGTGACAATCTGCCCAATCAGGACGATGCATGGTGGGTGGCACACCACGAGGAGATCGAACAAGCGGCGCGTCACTTCGCGGATCCTCTGGATGGATCATCCTGACGCAACCGCGTTGGGTAACGCGCTCATAGTCCCTCCGGCTCCCTCCCCTCCCCCACTCCTGGTGGCGGTCACCAGCTAGCGTTGTCCCGCGGCAAGAATCGAGTTCCGACCGCAACAGCCACCCGTATTCAACGCTGTTCTCTAGGGGGAGCCTTGCTGATCGCAATCGCCGGGACAATTGGCGCAGGCAAGTCGACCGTAGCGCATGCTGTCTCTTCTCAGCTGCACCTCCCGGTCCATTCAATCGATGACGACAAGCGCGCTGTCGGTGCGGACCATCCCGAATTCGGCAACTGGGTAGCGCAAGGTATCCCATTTCCGGATGACTTCCGACAGCTCGTTTTCGCAAGGACGCTGGCTCAGTTGAGGGATTTGGCTCCACACCACCCCCACGTGATTGTCGAGGAGACCTTCCACAGGCGAGCTGTGAGGGAGCCGTTCTTCCATAGTGCGAGCAACATCCTCGATGGAATACTCCTGATCGAAATCTCGGTCGAAGAGCATGTTGCGATCGCACATCTGGCGCGACGAGCCAGGTCGGGTGAAGCGCACATGGCGGGACGTGCGATGTTCGAGGCATTCCGCAAGGTATCGGATCCGATCGATCACGCCGACCTGACGGTGCCGAACAACGGCGATCTCGAGGCAGCCGTCGCGACCGTGTGCGACTTCGTGCAGGCGCGACTCGGCAGCTAATCGGCCGGAATCCCGATTCCGCCCAGCGGAGAAGTCTCATAGCGCGCTTCGAACTCGGCGATCAGGGGGCGACCCACCGCGATTGCGACCTGCACGGCCGGCAAGGAGAGCGATGCGGCATGCGCTGCGGCGCTTTCCCACACTTCGGTGACCCATACGATGTCGGGCTCGGCAGCATCGACGGCGGCAACGTACGAGAGGCAACCGGGCATGGGCCCAAGCCTGGTCAATACCTCGGCCAACTGCCGGCCGTGCCCCGGGTTTGACCGGATCTTGCCTATCAGCCCGTACAGGGAGACCTCCTCATGCGCCGTCGTCGGGAAGTAGCGATCTCGTCTATTTCTTTGGCTTCTTCGTCGGCTTTGGTTCGAGAGTGCCGATCCATTCGTAGGACTTGTCGAACCACGTTCCCAGCTCCAATGTCCTTTGCAGCAGATCCGGCGGGACCGCCACGTACCCACGCATGACACTGTTGTACTGGATCACGGGCCCGCTGATGTACGTGGCTCTGAACTCCTCCCCGAGGTCGTCTGACAGCCGGAGTGCCATCGCGCCATCGACATCTAGGAAGCTGAACATGTGGCCGTTGCGCGACGTATAGGGGTTCTTGGCGCCCTTGACTTCTGAATCGCCCGATGCCGCGTTCACCACCGCGGCGTATAGCTCGAGGGCTTCCGGAGGCCCCTGATATTGCGATCCGCCCGGCATCGTCCTCTCCTCATCGTCGGATTCGGACAATAGTGGCGCACCTGCACCCACGGCCGCCGCAACCGACCCGTACACTCGAGATTGCCCGACTCCAGGAGGAATCGCAATGGCGCGCTACATGCTCATCTACAGGGGTGAAGCCACAGACATGTCCGACATGACTCCCGAACAGGGGGCCGAGGTGATCGCTAAGTGGGGAGCTTGGATGGAAGAGATGGGACCGGCACTGGTCGACGTTGGCTCGCCCTTCGGGCCAGGCACATGTGTCGTGGACGACGGCTCAATAGACGTGCCCGCCGCCTCAACCGGGTACTCGATCGTCGCGGCCGACGACATGGTGGGTGCCCAAACGCTGACCGACGGACACCCGTATCTGTCGGAGGGCAAGGGCGACTTTGCGATTGACATTTTCGAGCTGATGCCCGCCCCGTTCTAGAGAATCCCTGCGATTGGTCCTTCAGGAACGAGATGTCCGAAGCGGCGGGTCTTGTTGGTGCCATGTACGGGGAACAGATGTACAAGGTGAGTTGGCAAAAGGCGTGTCAGGAGGCGCGGGTCACGTTTCACCTCGACCGCGATTGACCGCCGTTTTCCTCCAGAATCGGTACGCTCGTCGGCCATGTCTGCGAACAACCGATGGGATGGCGGCGATGTCCTCGATGATTTCAAGAAGCCGCAGTACCCGGAGTTAGAGGCCGTGCCCGGGCTCGAGTTGGTTCACACCGGCTCGGGGAAGCGCGGAAAGATCTCAGGCTTCAACCAGGGGGACAAGGTCGCGCTCACTGACGAGTCGGGCCAACGCCATATCTTTCGTGCCCATGATGGAGCCTTTACTCACAAAGGAAGGCGCGTTGCCCTGCGCACTCCTGTGCCCAAGCCGCAGGCCCGCCAGTTCACAGCATCCGGTTCGGTGGCGGCGCCGGCCAGAGCTGCGCGCACCGCACGCGCCAGCCGAATCTGGGTCGAAGGCATACATGATGCCGAGCTCCTCGAAAAGGTATGGGGTGACGATCTCAGAGAGGTCGGCATAGTTGTCGAGCCCCTTCATGGCGCAGATGACTTAGTTGCTGCGGTCAAGGAGTTCCGCCCCGGACCGCGCCGCCGTCTTGGAGTGCTGCTGGATCACGTCGTCGAGGGCTCCAAAGAGTCACGCATCGCCGGATCGGTGAACGACGAAAACGTCTTGATCTGTGGTCATCCGTACGTTGATATTTGGCAGGCCATCCAGCCGCGAGCCGTCGGTCTCGTTCGGTGGCCGGACGTGCCTCACGGCACTCCGTGGAAGGACGGCGTTCTGCACGCCCTCGACATCTCGGCGACATCCGGAGAGTTTTGGGGAAAGGTGCTCCGAGCAGTTGACACTTATGCGGACTTGGAAACGCCTCTCGTCAACTCGGTCGAGCGGCTGATCGACTTCGTGTCGGTCGAATAGAGTCCAACTGTGCGCTACTCGACTCTGCTTTTCGACCTGGACCACACACTTCTCGATTCCTTCGCCTCGGAGCAGGCAGCGTTCAGAGCCGCGATGGAAGTGGCCGGCCTCAGCGATCCCCACTCATATTTCTCCCACTACGAGCGAATCAATCATGCGCTCTGGGCCGCCGTGGAGAGGGGCGAGATGCACGTGGACGAAGTCAGAGTCACTCGCTTCGAGCAATTCGTCGACTACTTCCATCTCGACGCAGATCCGGTTGCGATGGCGGACGCGTTCGTCAATGGTCTTGGCAACAACGGCGAACTCTTCCCGGGAGTTGTCGAGGTTCTCGACAAGCTTCGCGGCAGAGCAACCATGGTTCTGGTAACCAACGGCGTCAGCCAGGTGCAGCGGATGCGCGTTGCGCGGCTGCGGCTCGACCGCTACTTCTCGCCGATCGCAATATCGGGCGAACTGGACGTTGCCAAACCCGATCCAAGGATCTACGAGTGGGTTGCCGAGCAGCTCGGTGGCCTGCCGAAGGAGTCCGCCTTGATGATTGGAGACAGTACATCATCGGACATGCAGGGCGGCTTCAACTACGGCATTGACACCGCTTGGTACAACCCGTTCCACAAGCCACGCCCCGCCTCTCCCGAAATAACTCACGAGCTGCACGTCTTTGACGCACTCTTGAACATCGTGGCGAGTGAGTGACATGCTCGTGGGTGACCGGGTCACTTTGCGCTTGGCATCGGCCGACGACCTGGCTGCGCTGGCCACGATCCGGCGGGAGCCGGTGGTTCTTCAACGGTGGAGAGGCGATGACCTCGAGAAGGAGATTCTTCAGGCGATCGAGTCTCCCGAAGTAGTGCTGTACGCGATTGAGTACGAGAACCAGGTGGTCGGCGCCATCCAGGCATACGAGGAAACAGACCCGGACTATCGGCACGCGGGTATCGACGTTTATCTGGCCACCGAGTTCCACGGTCGTGGGCTCGGCACCGACGCAGTGCGCACTCTGGCCAAATATCTGATCACCGATCAGGAGCATCACCGCCTCGTCATCGATCCGGCGGCGGACAACCAGGCGGCGATCAAGGCTTACCAGAACGTAGGGTTTCGTATCGTGGGCGTTATGCGTCAATACGAAAGGGGCGTCGACGGTGCCTGGCACGACGGCGTTCTCATGGAGATGCTCGCGGACGATTCGCCGTTGTCAGCTTGACATCGCAACCGCCGGATCAGATGGAACGGCACCTACGCCAGTGCTGCGTCTGCGAAGGCGGCCAGCGTCTCGAATCGCCACGGCGGCACGACGTTGGTCGCAGGTGCGGCCGTCGCTCCGAGGCCTGCTTTGCCGTGGCGGCGGTGGATCCAGACGGAGGGAAGGCCGAGGCTCAGCGCGGGTTCGTGGTCGTGGTACAAGCTCTCCGCAACGTGGAGTAGGTCGCGGCGGCTCACTCCGATGCTCGTAAGCGCGTCGAACATCGCAAAGAAGTTCTTTCGATCCGGCTTGTAGCTACCAACGTCTTCGGCCGTCACAACCAACTCAAACTCAACATCCAGCCTCTCGTTGCTCGCGGCAAAGGAGGCTCGATCTACGTTGCTGAGAATGACAAGCCGGAACCGCTCCCCCAGCGCCTTCAGGGACGGCGCCGAGTCGGGGAAGGCCGGCCAATCGGCTACTGAGGCCGCATAGGCATCCGCCTCGTCGTTTGTGACTTCGAGTTGCTCTGCAGCAGCAATCCGACGGATGGTCTCGCTCAGGATGGAGCGATAGTGCGCGCCTGGGTGCTCTTGCTGCACCACGGTCTCGTGGCGGGCGTGAGCCGCGATGAGTGCCTCGTCACGCCATCCGAGCTGATGCCGATCCGACCACGGACGCATTGCATTGGCTATTCCGCTCTCCCAGTCGATGAGTGTTCCGTAACAGTCGAAGCTGAGCGTCGAGAACCGGGAGAACTCGCTCACGGGGTCAGCAACACCTTGGTGCATCCATCGCTCCTGGCGTCGAACATCGCATAACCGGCAACGGCATCTGCGAGAGGCATCGTGTGCGAGACGATGGCGGCCAAGTCGTATCTTCCGGACG
>JAHEJX010000140.1 GCA_024638645.1 Actinomycetes bacterium | reverse complement strand
GTTGAGTAGCGCCAGGAACTGCTGCGCCGCCGCGACGGCGGCTGCGCTCAGCTCGTCGACGGGATCAGGCGCCGCTGTGGTTGTCGTCGCCGGCGCCACGGAGGTTGACGGTGGGATCGTCGTCGTTGATGACGGCGCAACCGGTTCGCTCGGTGTCGAGCCATTGAGCACCGCCAGCGAGACACCGACTGCGACGAGTACCGCTACGAAGGCGGTGACGGCGACAGCCCAGCGTCTACGGATCGGCAGCGTCGCCAGCACCGGCTGTGTCTTTTCAGGGGCTGCGGTCGTCCCGAGCAGAGGTGCCGGATCAGGCACGGTCAAGTCATCCCAATCGGCGCTTGACACGGGATTGGCCGCCACGAACAGCGCATACACCTGGTCATGGCGAGTCATGTCGCTACTCCCTTGCTCGTCATCCGGTCGTACTCGCGAGCGAGCCGCTTCTTGGCGCGGTGGAAGCGCTGGTCTACCGCAGCCACTGAGATTCCGAGAACCTCCGCAATGTCGGCGTGGGGCAGCTCCTCCCATCCGGCGAGGCGCAGGATTTCCTGATCGGCGAGGCGCAAACGTCGCGCCGCCTCCCGCACTCGGCGGTCCTGAGCACGCTGGACGACGATCGTCTCGGGATCCTCCGAGCCAGGCGCTATGTCAGTGATCCCGCCCACCCGTTGCGTGAGTCGCGAATACCGGCGCAAGCTGCGCCAGCGGTGCCCGATCACCCGGTAGGCAATCCCGAACAACCACGCCTTCGCTTTTCCGTCGTCGGGCAGATCGTCGATGCGGCGCCACGCGACGGCGAACACTTCAGCCGCAGCGTCCTCCCCGTCGGAGGCCCCGACACGGCGCCGGCAATACGCCAGCACATCCCGGTAGTGCTTCTCGTAGCACTGGCGGAACACTTTCTCGGCATCGATGCCGTCCGTCATAGCGGTCCTCTGGCGACCAAGGTCGATTCCCACATCAAGTTCATGCCCGCCACGTCAACAGTCCTGACACAGGTTCTACCGAATCGAGCGTCACCCTGTCAGGACGGCACCGCAGCCGGGCATGAACCTCACGAGCCGGCAATCGAAGGAAGGGCCGACCATGTTTCGCACTCGATTCATATTCGCGATGTTTGCCGTCGCTGTGGCGATGACGTCATGTGGGAGCACGGCAGAGCCGTTGTTGGCGACACCCACCTCCTCCACAGTGACCACCACGACCAAAGCACCTTCGACGACGGCCGCTGCGGCATTCACCACAATCGCCCCGGCCACCACCGCAACTCTTGCCCCGGATCCGGAACCAGCCCGTCCGTGGCCATCGGCGCGCCTCCATCCGACGTTCGTCCACGAGCCGGAGTCAGGGCGGATGCTCATGCTGAGTGGTTTGAGCCAGATGGGCAGCTCAGTTGATCTTCGCGAGATCTGGGCGCTCAACACCGCTGACCTGACCTGGGAAGAGATAGGCGACACCAAACCGCTCTATTCGATACAGAGCTTCGGCTACGACCACGTTCTGCAGCGTGTGCTCGGCTACACGCTCACGCCGATTGGGAGGATCTACAGCTGGGATCCGGCTAACGGAGAGTGGAATGGCGCGGCGCCGGAGGGCAGCCCGGAGTCGACGGGCAACAATCCGAGATTTGGTGTCCCCTTCACCTATGACGTCGAATCCGAGCGGACAGTCATCTTCGGTGGCGGATCTCCATGGTTCATGTACGGAGGAACGTGGGCTTACGACGGTGCTACGCACACGTGGGAGAAGATGAGCCCGGCGAACAGACCCTCCCCGCGGGGCATGTACGCGGCGGACTACGACAGTGAGTCAGACCGGGTGATCCTTTGGGGCGGATTCACCGGCGACGATGAGAACGACGTGCAGGTGTGGGCCTATGACTACAACTCGGACAGCTGGGAGGCGTTGCCCAACGACGAAGGCCCACAACAGCACTGGGAACGGCACGGCATGGCCTACATCCCGGCCATCGACCGAATCCTCGTCTTCAGTGGGATGCTCGAGAACTCACCGGTGTTCGATCCCGAGACCTGGTACTTCGACTACAACACCAACACGTGGACCAGGGTCGATGTCACCACCAGCCCGCCGGGGCTCGCCATGTACGCCATGGCCTACGACCCAGTAACGGAGAAGGTCTACCTCTTCGGAGGCGACAAGACGTCGAAATACGCAGGCGACCTGTCGAACGATCTATGGGTATTCGATCCCGTGGCCGAGGACTGGACGATGGTGGCGGGCCCGATGGGTTGAGATCGATCGACCAGACTGTGTGGATGATCTCGCCTCTGATCCGAGAGCTAAAGGCGACGCTCGACCGGCTGGTCGAAACGCCGCAGTTCGTCGACGAGTGGACCGCTGATCAAGCGAAGGTGTTCGCGAAGGCGGCTGCCAACTTCAAACGGAGCAGCCTGGACGTCCTCGCAGCGGCGACCCCCTTTCTGAGGATGTACTACGAGGCATCGCGAGGTCAGATCGCCGCCGGTGCACCGCCAATTCCGGTTGATGCGGACATTTGGAAGCACGTCGCGTTCGTCCACGGGCCCGAATTCGGAATCGGAGGCACTCGGCTCGAACCCGGCCGCTCATACATCTCTTTCGAAGGCGAGGTCACCTGGGAGCCCGAGCATGGGCTTCAGCTCGTGTTCGAGCATGGCTTGCGCGTGTGCAAAGTGGGCCCGTACGACGGGCATTTCACGAATGCACACGCATACGGCGACGAGTCACTCCTCGGGACCGTCTTCAGGTAGCGACCGGCTCCTGAATCCAGCGCCCCGACTTCATCACCCCGAGTTCGCCCTCGAGCAACGTCATGTCAGCCGAGGGATCTCCCGGCACGGCGACAAAGTCTGCATACGCGCCCGGGCTTATCGATCCGATCTGATTCTCCCAGCCCATGAGCTCGGCCGCCCAGCGGGTGGCGCTCTGGATTGTCTGCGAAGGTGAGAGGCCGTGCTTGACGTATAGGGCGAACTGGCGCCCCTGCGTGCCATGCGGGATCACGCCGGCGTCGCTGCCGAAGGCGAGCTTGACGCCGGCTCGGATTGCCTTTGCGAAGCCTTCGCGCTGCACATCGGTGGTTTCGCGGGTCTTGCGCATTACTTCGTCGGAGTAGCCGAGTGTTGGCCCAACCTCCATGATGTAGTCGCCGTCGTAGAGATCCGCAACGAGATAGGTGCCGGCCTCGACCATGAGGTCGATCGCCTCGTCGTCGAGCATTGAGGCGTGCTCGACAGAACGAACCCCGGCCCGCACTGCGCGCTTGATGCCTTCGGTGCCGTGGGCATGGGCGGCGACATATGTGCCGGCATCCGCCGCAGTCTCCACGGCTGCCCGTAGTTCATCCTCGGTGAACTCTGGCGCGCCCGGGCTCGTGCCGGACGTGAGAACCGCGCCTGTAGCGAGCACCTTGATGAAGTCGGCGCCGCGGCCGAGGATTTCTCGTACGGTCGAGCGCATCTGATCGATTCCGGAGACGACGCCGAAGCGCAGTTCGCGGGGTAGCACCTCGTCAACATCGACGGCCAGCCCGGTGATGTCCCCGCCTCCGCCTGGGCACGTTACGAATGCGCCGGCGCAGGCCATACGCGGTCCTCGGACCCAGCCGGCTTCGATGGCCCCTTTGAGGGCAACGTCGGTGAAGGCTCGCCACGGGCCGATGTCACGAACGGTCGTGAACCCGGCGGCGAGAGTCTCGGCGGCATGCTTGACGCCGATCAGAGCGTCCTGAGCGCCGCTGCGCTGCACCAGGGCGGCGAATCCCTGGCCGTCATCGAGGGGTGCGGCGAGGTGGGTGTGCACATCGATCAGCCCGGGAAGGAGGGTGTGGCCGCTGAGGTCTGTGACGTCGTCGGTTGCCGCCCCGGCCGCCACGACGGCGGCGATCCGGTCGCCTTCGATGATGACAGCGTGGTTTTCAATCATCTCGCCCTTCACCGAGTCGAAGATGCGGTCGGGGAGCAGCGTCGCGCGATTCATAGGGTGCAAACTACCTGCCGGTGGCAGCGGGCGACATCGGAAAGCGGCCCTATAGAACGTGTCATGGCTGTTAGTAGACACCGACCCGAAGACCGGCGAGATCGTCGCTACCGGCACCACCAAGCGCCGCCCTACCGCCGGTCAAGCCCGATATGTCGAAGCCAACTACGAGACCTGCGTCTTCCCGGGCTGCAGAATGCCCGCCCGAGACTGTGATCTAGACCATCGCATCGATTGGCATGAGTGCCAGCGCACCGACGCTGCTGACCTCGCGCCCGGCTGCCGACACCATCACAGAATCAAACACGACCATGGCTGGAGCTACCGGCTACTCGGAGGCGGGACAATCGAGTTCACCACCAGGCTTGGTCGCGAGTACTTGCGACAAGTTCGGCCACCCTGATGGGTCCAATCCCGCAGATTGGACCCATCAGCAGCTGTCTTCGTTATGTCATCGCCTCGCGGAACGCCTTCGCAATCTTGCGATGTCCACTGTCGTCGGGATGGAGACAATCCTCGCCGCCGAAGAAATCCTTCTCCGCAAGCAGACCATAGGTCTCCACCACCGTCACATCACCGACGGCAGCCGCAACTCCACGGATGATGTCGTTGAGCCCGCCGGGAAGCGGACCGCCACCCTCGAGCACTAGATCAGCCAGTGGTTCGAGCTCTGAGAGGAAGCAAGCTCCAAGCGGGTTGTAGTACGTCATGATGGCGATCTCGGCTTCGGGTGCAACTGAGCGCAGAGTCACGAGGATCTCGCCAAGATTCGCCTGATAGGCGGCAAACTTCGTCTGCACCGTTTCGATGCATTCGGGTGAGATGCCACCAGCACAAGCCGCAATGACTGGGCCAAAGATGTCATTACCGCCGATCGTGATCGTGACATATTCGACGTCGTTGTCAGGGTTTCCGTCGAAAGCGCGGGCGACGATCTCGGCGACAGCTCCTGGAAGCTGCCCAGCGATGAGATCATCGCTCGTCGCTCCTCCGACCGCGTAGTCGCTCAACTCGAGATGTGGACACGCCTGGGGTGCGCCCTCGCCACAGCTGGCTGAACGGAGCCAGCGATTGAGCCGCGGCACGTAGCCGGTCACCTCGGGGTGATTCGCCACAGACCCGGCAGCCACAGAGTCACCAAGTGCAATGTGCACGGGCCCCTCTGGAGCCCCAGCAACTACCGGCGTGGCCATTGTTGCTGCCATCAGAAGAGCTACCGCAATTGCGATAGAAAAGCGCCGCATTATGTACCTCCTTCGTGCGACATTGTCAGTGTCCAGAATCCGGCCAATGACCGGTATGGGGGACAGTCCCCGTTATCGGGCCACCAACGTGGGGGTACCGGGAAGAAGAGCGGGTGTCGCAGAAGGACTCGCAGGCTACATGACCCGTCCCCACGATCATCCATCCTCCAGTCTCGGAAGGGGCCTGACCGAAGCGCGGAACGCCATCGGGGCGTGGGCTAGGCCTGCAACACAAGCGTACCGAATACGGAGAAGGGGTGAAGTGAATACGCGGCCACCGTGACCTGGCTAATCCGCCCAAGCCTCCAGCGCGGCCCGAGCAACTTGATCGCCCCATTCCTGGAGGAAGTGTCCGCCTTCTTCAATCTCGAGCGGCGGAGGGCAGCCGTTGATGTGCCGATGTACCCGGTGCATCACATCAGCGCCGAGCACCGGGTCCTTCATTCCGATCGCCATGAACGACTTGCCTGCGAACTGCTCCCACCACTTGACCGCCTGCCGGGATACGGCCACGCCGTCCATGTCTGGATCCGTGGGCACGAGGGCCGGGAAGGTTCGCACGCCCGCCTTGTACTCCGGCCCGGGGAATGCGGCGTCATACGCCGCAATCTCCTCAGCGCTGAGGTGACGGCAACTGCGACCCATCAACCTGCCGACGCCGAGGTCGGGAGTCTTCGCCACGAAGTCACGCCATTCGGCGAAACCTTGCGACGGCGTTGCGCCAACACCGAAGCCGGTGTTCATGACGAGCAGGCCAACGATGCGCTGCGCCTGATCGACCGGGACAGTCAGCCCGAGTAGGCCGCCCCAGTCCTGAACGACCAGCGTCACGTCGTGAAGATCCAGGTAATCGAGGAAGGCCAACAGCGAGTTGCGATGGAAATCCCAGGTGTATGCAGCGTCGTCGACGGGTTTGTCGGAGCGGCCAAAACCGTAGAAGTCGGGCGCCACCACCCGGTACCCGGCCTCGAGGAACACCGGGATCATGCGCCGGTACACATACGCCCATGTCGGCTCGCCGTGCAGACACAGCATCACCGGAACATCGGCCGGACCTTCGTCCACGTAGTGCATCCGCAGCCCCTCGTACCCCGCCAGATCTTCCACGTAGCGCGGTTCGTATGGCCAGCCAGGTAGGTCGGCGAAGGCGGAATCGTCGGTGCGCAGTGCTTCGATGGTCATGACTGCGACGTTAGCCATCAGAGATGTTGACGGTCATCGGGAATCTATCGGCCACGTCAAGCGTTGTAGGACTGTCGGCGCTCAAGGAAAGGTTCCTCGGCGCCGATGCTTGGAAGAACGCCAGCCTCGGTTAGGCTTGCGTCTCCGCCAGCGGGATGAGGCCAGCGACATCGTTCGCTCCCCCGCCAGCGGTCAACCTCTGATTCGGCCGGA
>JAHEJX010000139.1 GCA_024638645.1 Actinomycetes bacterium | reverse complement strand
CGTCAAGGAAGGCGACTGCCGTTTGGACCTCACGCGACGGACGGACATGGCAGCGCCTCCCCCACGACGATGTTGCATTCGGCAGCAGGTGAGCTAGAGGACCATTGAGGAGCCGCGTCCATCTTCAACGCCCGGCAGCAAGCCCCCAGGGATCCAGACGACCCTCACTCGACAGGACTCCGTCGGCATCGCACGCCGCCAACCCAGGTACGCATGTTCACGTTGAGGATGGGATGCTCATTCAGTTCCGAGCATATCCGGCATTCTCGAGCGGCCCGAATCGGCCTAGGCAACCACGTCGACTCCGAATCCCACCGCGGCGAACTTCGCATAGGGACGAGGCGTCGCTGACCGAACCGCACCTAGATATGCGGTATTTGTGGCCATGGGGGTGGCGGCAAGGGGACGACGTGAGCTACGCCCGTGTAGCAACCGCTGGAGGTCTCTGTATCGATATGAAGCCCGTTGATCGACGAAGACGTCCCGACCGCTCACGAATCGCACAGTGAGGCTCGACCTCTTGTTCTGCCGTGGAGTCAGCAATGGGCAAGCGAACGTCACCCCAGCCGCACCTATGGCGTCAGCTCGGTGTGCTACGGATGCCCTCAGCACAAGAAGTGCTGTCCGGTACCGAGGGGTACCGAGCCCGAGTTCCGCTGGGTCGAGTCGGATGACCGAGTCGGCCAGTGGCCAGAGAAGGAAGGGAGGAGTGATGATCCGCACATGGCGTTCGAAGATGCTGGCGACGCTTGCCCTGCTGGCTCTCGTCATGGCGATGATGCTCGTCATGACGCCGGCAGTTGGCGCACGGTCGCCGAACATGGACTGCCTGGAGCGGTCGGTGGTCACTGTGGATATTGATGTTCCGCGCCCAGCGCGAGCCCAACCACCGGACATGATGAAGCCGTGTCCGATCTGGCCCGACATGTGAAGACGCTCTACGAATAACCGTGAGGGATGCGGGTTTCTGTTCAGCTCCACCCAGTTGCTGCATCCCTCATTTCACCAGCAAGCCGTTCGCTGGCTAGTTCGCGGGGGCAACGCTGCGATGGTGCCGCGATCCGGCAGGTCCGAGCGGACCGATTGTCCTAGACAGCGACGTCGATTCTGAATCTCACGGCGGTGAACGTCGATAAGGGACGCTGAGGCGTTGCTGAACGAACCGAACCCAGATGTGTGGTTGTGTGTGGCTTGGTGCAGGTGACCCCAGTCCTACCCCGCCTTCGGCCACGTGTAGGCACGCCAGATGATCAATACGTTGAACAGGACGTAGAAGACTCCCAGGTAGTACTCCCAACCCTGTGTGGCATCAACGAAGAAGACGATGTTGAACAACAAGTACACGGGAGCGACGATCAAGTTGGCCAGCCGAACGGAGGCGGGACGCCCCACCAGGCAGACGACGACCATCAGAGTCAGCACAATTGCGGTCGTGGGCGCAATGATGAGAACCGACGAATCGGTGACTGGCTCGTTCATCTCTTGCAGCAGCGAGAACATATCCCCGAAGATCCACAGTATGAAGTGACAGATCCAGAACACCGCCAGCAGTATCCGTATGTTGACTTTCGGGTTCATGAGACCCGAGTCCACCCGTTCTTCAGTAACCACGATCTTCCTTCGTTCGATCTCACCTAATCGTCGCTTGCCAGCACCAAGTGGGAGAAGTGCCGGAAGTCCCCAGCCCTGCCCGTCGATGGCAACTCAACATCCTGAGACGACCCGCCAGAGGCACTCTGTCTGCGGAGATCAGACCGAAGCCGATCGCAGGCACATTCGAAGACCGGTAACCCGACCGCATCTCCTGCGGCCAGATCGTCCACCCGCAGCCGCAGGCCGCTCACCCGCTTGCGCCCAGATCCGGCAATCCGGACTGACAATCAGGTGTCCACGTGCATTCGGAACGTGACCGCGGGAACTTCGCACAGGGACGCTGGGGGCTTCTGACGGATCGACACTGAGTGAAGTGGATTGACGAGGGATTAGCCTCGGTTCCATGCCCGACAGTGCCGCTAGCCCAAGGGGACGTGCCACCACCTGGGAGGGGTTCTTGGAACGCCTGGCGGTCATGTTCCAGTCGGCCCAGCAGGGGGCGTATCGACACTTCACGCCGCGTTCGTCGGACGTGATCATCTCCCCGAACGCCAAGTGCGGTACTACCTGGCTGCAGCAGATCGTCCACAGTCTTCGGACCGGCGGAGACATGGACTTCGAGGACATCTATGAGGTCGTGCCATTCATCGAAGTCGCCCCAGAGATGGGAATCGATCTCGATGGACCACAGAAAGCCGAGCCGCGGGTCTTCAAGGCACATTTCGGTTGGGAGGAGGTGCCGAAGGGATGTCGCTACATCGTCTCGTTCCGAGATCCACAAGATTCGATCGTGTCCTTATACCACTTCATGACGGGGTGGCTCATAGAGCCGGGATCGATTCCCCTGGACGACTTCGTGGCATACCGGGCCCTGGACGGCGAGAGCGGAGGGGGCTATTGGGCTCACATGGCTTCGTGGCTCAGACAACGAGAGAACCTTGACGTTCTGCTCCTCACCTTCGAAGACATGAAGGACGATCTCCGAGGTGCGGTCGAGCGAATCGCCAGATTCATCGGTGTCGATGACAAGGCCTCGATCGACATTGCAGTCGACCACTCCTCTTTCGAATTCATGTCATCCCACAGTGAGCCGTTCTCTGAACCATTGCTACGGCGTCGCATGGCCCAGCTTCTCGACATTCCGGTCGACAGCGACGCCACCAAGGTGCGCCGAGGAACCGTGGGCGACAACCGCTCCGAACTCTCGACTGCTACTCGTGCCCGGCTGGATCAGATCTGGCAGCAAACAATCGCCGTCGAGTTTGGATACGTCAGCTACCAAGACCTCGACGCAGCACTACGCGCATAGAACAGATCCGTCGCGACACCGAACGATATGGCGCACCCCGTTCCGAGCAGAACCGGCATTTCCGAGCGCGCGATTCGCCCAGACAGCGACCTCGATTCTGAACCCGACCGCGGTGAACTTCGCATGGGGACGCTGAAGCGTCGCACACTGAACTTCTCCGCATCTGGTGGCAGCCGCACGCCGGGATGCGGATCGGCGCCATTTGGCGATGAGGGCGTTCTTGTCCGGGATCTGGTGACGGTGCTGTCAGTCAAGGCCGAGGACGGTGAGTAGGGCAGCATCGACTCCCCACTGTTCCTCCGGCGTGAGATGACCGGCGAGGTCACCGAGTCGCCCCAAGGCCAACTGCGCCCACCTGTTCGGACGAGCATGCGATTGCGCGCACCGTCGATGTCGACCTCGGGTCGGAAGGAAGCCGGTTTGGCGCTTGTTGAGGTTGGTGCCACTAGGACGACCGACCGTGGCGGAACGCATCGGATTGCGCCACAACGCCGAAGCGACGCCCTCGCTGCTCACGCCCGACGCCTCTGGGGAGTCGCAGGGCGAAGATGTCACCCCGGCGCACGAAGGCTCTCCATCAGTTCGGCCACCGCAATCATCTCAGCCCGATCGTCGTCGAGCGCTTCCAGCGCAACGACTCCCGCAGCGAGCGCTCGCTTGTCGTGAAGCCGGGACGCTTCCTCTACGAGCGCAGCACGGATCGCCTCGGAGCGGGACAGGCCGGTTGCCGCTAATTCGCGCAGCGCACGGGAGGCTTCGTCGTCGAGTCGAACTGGTATTGCCTGTGCCATGCGTCCAACGTATCACGATCTGTGATACGGGCCGAGCATGCGTGGGGGCCTTCTCCTCTTCTGAATGGTGAGCGGGGGCGCGACACTGAATCGCAAAGGCCTCCATTCGGTGAGGTATCGCAAGGAGGTTGGCGCAAATCGACGGTTCTGGTTGATCTGGAGCAACAAGGGAGAACTCCATGCGCACACCGCAGTCAACCCGAACGGAGGCCGTATGAAGCCCATGTTCCCACCGGCAGCACTGGGCAATGGGCTGGCCACGGGCGCCGGTCTACGAATCAAGGCAGCCGCGATCGACCTTTCGATCATCGTCGGTTGGTTGGCTTTCTCCGGGCTGGTTGGATGGGGGCTGCGCTTCCTCCAGCTCCTCGATCTTGGGACCGAGAGCGCCGCCACGAGGGATCTGTTCGCTTTCGTCACCGTTGTGCTTCCGGTCATGGTCACGTTTGCCCTCATGGAAGCTTCACCGCGCCGGGCAACTCCCGGCAAACACCGAGTCGGCCTGGTGGTGGCCGATCAGCACGGGCAGAGACTCAGCGGTGGACGATCACTCGCCCGGTCGGTTGTCAAGTTCGTTCCGTGGCAGATGGCACACACCGCCGTGTTCCATCTCCTGGCCGGGAGCACCGCAACGGCATACGTCGTGCTGTCGATCGCCGCCCAGTTCCTGGTGCTGGCGTCAGTCGGCATGATGGCGCTCGACTCCCAGCACCGGGCGCTCCACGACCTGATCGCCCGCACGCGTGTTAGAAGGCAGCCCGCCAGCCGACCAGAGAGAACGCCGTCGTGAACGCCTACTCCGCTAGTTGTTCCGCCACTCGTAAGGGAGGTGCATCATGTCCAAAGATTCCGCGAAGGGTGCTGTAACTCTGTCCAAAACAAGACGAGGATGGAGGTGGTTGAGGCGGGCCTTGGCCGGCCTGCTGGGGTTGCTGGTGGTGGTTGGGATAGCTGGGGCCACCTATCAGGCCGTGGCGTCTGCTGCAGACCGGCGGAACCATCCGGCGCCCGGCATCCTGGTGGACGTGGGTGGACATCGGTTGCATTTGTGGTGCGCGGGGTCTGGCGGCCCGACGGTGGTGCTGGAATCCGGGGCGGGTGGCTTCAGCTATGACTGGAGCTACATCCGGGAGGACATTGCTGGGTTCACGCGCGTCTGCGCTTATGACCGGGCTGGATACGGTTGGAGCGACCCGGCGGAGTCCTCGTTATCCAGCGCTGAGGTCGCCCAGGATCTGCACGACCTGCTCACCGGTGCCGGAGAAGCCGGCCCGTATCTGTTGGTAGGCCATTCCGCTGGCGGCGTCTATGTCCGCAGCTTCAGCCTGCTGTTCCCCGATGACGTGGCCGGAATGGTGCTTGTGGACTCATCCCACGAAACTCAGGGGCTGCGGCTAACCGTCATGGAGTCCGTGGAGAAGCACCAGCTCAGCGGGCTGAGGACCTGTCGCCTGCTATCCCCCTTCGGACTGATGCGAGTACTCGGAGTCCACACGGTGCCGGAGGATGCCCCGATTTCTGCCGAGGCCGAAGCCGCCTGGTTGGGCCGCATGTACCAGAACGGCTTCTGCGGTACCGTGGAGCGGGAATACCAGGCGTTCCAGGCGGATACTCGGCAGACTGACCCTCCCGCCGACCTGGGAGACATCCCGCTGGTCGTTTTGACCCGGGGGCGGGCCATGTCATTCGATGATCTACCCGTGACTGAAGGCGTCACCCAGGACACGTTGGATGATACCAACAGGGTTTGGCTGGAACTGCAGGAAGAACTGGCCGGGCTGTCCACCAACAGCACCCACCAGATCGTCCCGGACAGCGGCCACTACATCCACTGGGATCAACCCACGGCGGTGCTCAAAGCCATCCAGGAAATGGTCGGTCCCGACCAGCCATAGACCGCTGCGCAAATGAGAATCCTGGACCAATCACCAGCTGTGGTCGTCGTCTCGCGAGGATCGGCTCAAGCCTGCGTCTGAGGCAACGTGGAGGCATCGCCTGGGGCGTGGGCGGGTTCTCATCCCCGCGGCTTGGGCGGTCAGTACGCGATCGAATGGGTGAGGGTGGATCTACCACTCCTCACGTGACTGCCAACTATCTACCGGTGCCGTTCCGCCAGAGCGCCGACGGACATTTCGGGGAGGCTACGTGGCCGGCCACCCGCGCAGATCACCCACTGCCTCGATCGTATGGCGCAACCCAATTCGCCCAGATCCGGCATTTCCGAGCGCGCGATCTGCCCAGACAGCGACCTCGATTCTGAACCCGACCGCGGCGAACTTCGCATAGGGACGCTGAGGCGCTGCTGACCGAACCGCACCTAGATGTGCCGATACAACGCACTCGGAAGGATGGGCGTTTTCGCCCGGATTTTGTGATCGGCGCTGGCCGGCAGGCCACAGAACGTCGAATCTCCGGCGCCACGTCGACCTGCACCAAGACGTCACAGCCGGCCAGCAGGCGAATCGTCGCAGTGTGGGCGGCGCAGCCACGTTCGCAGCGAGTCCGTCTCGCCGTTTGACATCGGTTTGACGCGCTCATGGGACTGTGGCCCGAGTCCGACGGGGAACGGCCCCGTTGTTCCAACGAAGAGGAGGTTCGTACCATGCGACGACTCTCAATGGTGCTGATGGTCGCGATCGGGATGCTGGTCACTGTCGCCGTGCCCGCAACTGCCAGCGGCGAGAACGCAGCAATTGTCATCACGATCGATGACCCCATCTGTACGGTGGCGGGAGACGGCCTATCTGCTCAAGCAACCCTTCACGGTGTCTTCACAAGCAACGGCCAGTGGAAGCTGACCTGTCGCGGGGAATTGCCGTCGGGTGATGCGCCGGATTCAGCGGTGGTGGTCCGCTCTACCGACGCCGATCCGATCGACATCTGCTTCACACCGTTCGGGGTGACCTTCAACTGGCAGGTCGTGTTCAGCTCTAGTGGCAAGGCGA
>JAHEJX010000049.1 GCA_024638645.1 Actinomycetes bacterium | reverse complement strand
ACGCCGGCGCTGGTGCCGGATGCTTGATTGCTTTGGGAGGGAGTGGTGGTTTGGTCTACCGCCGGGTGCGGCCGTTACCCGTCGGGTGGGGCTCGGGTGACGCCTGGGGCGAGGAATCGGCGGCGGCCGGGTGGTGAGTGGGGGTCGATGGTGTAGCCGTATTGGTGGATGACTACGTGGTGGTGGAACCAGCAGAGCAGTACGAGTAGTTCTGGGTTGTGGTCGCCGCCGTTGGCTTGGTGGATGATGTGGTGTGGTTCGAGGCGGTAGCGCGAGGTGCACCCGTCGCCTTGGCAGCCCCCGTCACGGAAGAACACAAAGTCGCGGGTCCGCTGTGGGAGGCGGTCACCATCAGTAGGTACCGCTTTGAGGCCGTCGCTGTCGATGATGGTGGTTTGGGTGTCGCCCACGCAGAGAATCTCTCGCAACGTGTTGGGCCCGACCTTGATCCCGGAACGGGTGGTGGCCCCGGCCTCGCCTTGGGTTCTTTGACACTCCGTGGCGTCTATGAAGATGTGAGCGGGGAGCCGCCGCGGTGCCGGCCCATCTGACGCTACCGGCGCTCCATGGTCGAGCGCTAGGTAGACGAGTGCGTCGATGCGTCGTTGCTCTAGGCGGGGGCGGTGCTCGTCGTGCGGGTTGATGATTGTGTCGGCGCGGCGGTCGAGTGCGGTGAGGACTGCCTCCATGTCGGCACCGGTCATGGCCATCGTGGCGGTTGCCAGGGTGTTGCCGAGGTTGGGTTGGAACCACAACCGGCGAGCTTTGAACGCTTGGGTTTCGTCGAGTGGGGTCATGCGGCGGTGCCGGGCCATCAGCTGACCCAACTGGCCCACCGCGACCCCCTCGGCACGGTCTAATACGGTCTCGGAGGCGCCGGCGTTTTCGAGGCGAGCCATCCCAGCCGCCCGATCAGCCGAAGCCACACCGGTACGGAGCGAGTCGTGAACTTCCCGAGAAGCGGACTTGGCGAGCACCGCGAGGTCTGAAGCGTTACGGGGAGCCATGTCGAGGCGACCCGCCACCCACTCTTGGAGTGAGCGGCACCCATCCCACGCGGGGACCTGGAGGTGATCGACGGCGGCGAGGATCTCGACTTGGCGAGCCCGCACCCTCGAGATCAGGCCTTCGAGGCGTTGCAGCTCGGTTTCCATTGCGTCGATCGTCGGAAACGAAGCGGCGACCCGGTCGATGTCGATTGTCGTACTGGACAACATGAAGACATATTGACAGACAGGTGTGACAAGAAAAGCCTAGTTAGAGAGATTTATGTTGGAAAACTCGCGGAGAGGACGAACGGAGACTGCTCGCCCGCGCCTGCTGACACCCCCTTTCCCAACCGCTTCCGGCGGTCTGTTCCCCTATAGGGGAACCAACAAGAACCGAACCACCCAACCAAACCCTCAGCGCAAGCAGCCGCGCCACCCGCGCCTGCCGGCAGCGCATCTGCCGACCACCACCTGCGACTAATGCGAGCCTCGTGGCCTACCGGTTGGGTACCAGGCCATAGACGAGCTCATCCGTCACGTCCCCGCCCTTGACGATCGCATTCGGGAACCGGCCCTCGAGAATGAATCCGCACTTCTCGAGCACTCGGCCCGACGCTGGATTCCACCCGAATACCGTTGCCTGCAATCGTCGTATCGGAAAACTGGCAACGACGTACTCGACCAAGGCCCGCAGTGCCTCGGTGGCAATTCCACGGTTCCAGAAATCAACTCCAACCCAGTAACCCACGTTGCCGACGCCAGCCTTCTCGCCGTCGAGCAGGTCCAGCCCGATAGCGCCCACCAGGCGACCGTCCACTTCGATGGCGAAGTTCCGTGTCGGTTCTCCCTCCTGGACGCAACGCTCGATCCACTCATCGGCATTGTCCAGTCCATACGGATTGGGGAAGAGATCGGTCAGGTTGCGCCAGATGCGCTCCTCGTTTGCGAGCTCAGCGAGGCTTGCCCGATCCCCAGACGCAAATGGTCGCAGTCGACCGTTGGACATGGCGAGTTCCATACGCCAATCCTATGGCGATTGGAGCAGCCCATACCGCCCAACCAGGCTCTTGGCGCAGCACCTTTCGCCGTCGTTACAGACCCAGCCACACGTCCTCGCGAAACCACCCGAGGCGGCCGCGCATGGCCGCCGACCGCGCCCGCTGACACCCCCTTTACTGACCACCCTCCGGGCGGTCTGTTCCCTAACAAGAATCGGACCGCCCGGCCAATCCCCACCGCAACAACGGTCCGCCGTCGATACCAACCGACCCACGTCCTCGCGAACCAATCTCGCGCAGCGACGCGCCCCGCTACTTCAGATGCCCATCCAGGAACTCGATCACGCCAGCGATCGCGTCGTGCTGCACCTGGTTCACCTCGTACTCCCCATCTTCCCCACGAATCGGCATGACATACCCGTGCAGGTCGTGATCCCACGACACCCACTTGACGTCCTTCGCCAGCTCGGCGAGCAGCTCGTACGACATCCGGAAGATCCCCTGCAGATGGTCGTCCTCCCGCCCCATCACCAGGATCGGCGTATCGATCCCCGAAGCCCGCTCCGTCGCCACGTCCATGTCGATGCGAGCGCGCACCTTGTCGGTCTCGCTCATCACCATCTCTTCGATGTTGCGCAGTTGCGTCTCTTCGTTGACGAAGGCCGTGTCGTCCGGCGTGAGCGCCAGGTATTCATGCGACGCCGGCTCGCTGGCCACCGCAGCGGCAACTCCGTGGTACTCCGAAGTGATCTTCAGCACCATCTCCCCGCCGTGGCTCATGCCGATGAGCCCCACACGGTCACCGTCGATGTATGGCAGCGTCTTGAGGTAGTCGATGATGGCGATCTCGTCCTCGTACTCCAGAGGCGAACGATTGAAGAGACCCCGCCCCTGGCGAATATCGCGCACCAGGGGACCGCCTTCGTGGTAGCCGAGCTCGACTTCGGTGCGGTAACGCAGCCAGGCACACGCGTAGCCGGCTTCGAGCAGCCGCTCCATTAGATAGCCCTTGTTGGCGACGGCGTCGCGGATCCACGCCATGCCCTCTCCCCCGTTGCCAGAGGCCAGCAGCACAACTGGGAACGGCCCGTCACCCTCGGGCTTACGTAGCCCGATGGGCGCATAGAGGCCATCCCAGACCTCCACGTACATCAGGTCAACGGGATAGTCGGAGCCGGCAACAGGCTCGGTGATTACGACGTGTTCAGGGTCGAGGGTGGTCATCAGATCCTCCTACCGATATTCGAGTGTCGAGGGGTGTTCAGGGGCGATGGCGGCAGATATGTCAGAACCGAGGTCGCGGAGCATCACAATGGCGGCATTGCGGCCCGGGCCCGCAGACACGGAGCCGCCGGGGTGAGTTGTCGCTCCGGTTTGATAGAGCCCCTCGATGGGAGTCCGATGCTCCGCCCAGCCCGGGGCCGGCCGCAGCCCGCCGCTCTGGTCGGGGCTCATGTCGCCGCCGTGGCATGAGCCGTGCCAGTTGTGCGCGTTCATCCGTTCCAGGTCGAGCGGGCTCTTCAGCGATTCGGCCATGACGATGTCCGGCGTGATGTTTGGCGCATAACGACCGAGATGCTCGAAGTTGGCCCGAGCCACCGATGGCATCAGCTCGTCCCACTTCTCGGTGCCGGCCGCCAGCTCGTACGGCTGGACGCCGACGATCTTCAACGTGTGCTGCCCGTCTGGTGCCCGGGTCGGGTCGACAACCGTGGGACACAGCACCAGAAGCACCGGGTCATCGAGCGCCAGCTCTCCCCGTTTGAAGTCCTCGGCGACCCGCAGCACGCGCTCCGCCGAGGTCGGCGTGCCCGAAGCCAAGGGAGTGATGCCGCCGTCGAACGTCGGCGCCTCGGTTGTGGCGTAGTGCGCAGCGCACATCGAGATCCCCGCCTGCCAGCCGGCCACCCCGTCTGTAAAGCTCTCCTCCCACTCTTCTTCGGGCGCCATGTCGATGAGATGTTTGATGTGGATCGTCGACAGCACCGCCCGGCTGGCTCTGTACTCGTCACCGGAGTCGATACGGACACCAACACAGCGCCCGCCCTCCAGGATCAAGGACGCCACCCTTGCGCCGGTGACGATCGTCCCGCCGTGATCCTTGATCAGGCTCCCGAGAGCGTTGGGTAGCGCCCCCGAACCGCCCTTGGGCACCACCCAAGAGTGGCGCTGCCGCCCAAATGCCAGGGCATACGCCAGCCTGCCGGTGCCGGTGCGCTGCGGAGGCTGCATTGTCATCAGGGCCATCCACATCATGAACGCCCGGCTCCGCCAGTCCTCGAAGTTCTCCATCACGATGTCGGCGGCAGCTCGCTGCCGGATACGGCGCCAGCGGCGGCCTCCTGGGACGTCCTCGAGGCACTCGTCGAGACTCGGGCCCCAGCCGATCGGCGTGTAGCGCCACTTGGTGAAGCCGGGCGCCGCCGCCGCGTAGTCGTCCAGCATCGCGCGATACGTGGCGGCATCGGCAGCCGAGTACTTGGCGAACTCTGCGACGGTTTGCTCGATGTCCTGCCACATGGTTATGCCACTGCCATCGGGCAGCGGGATGTGCACGACCGGATCGGGGCGGATGTACTCGAGCCCGTAATCACCCAAACGAAGCTCGTCGCCGGTGATCGTCGGACTCGACTGGAGCAGCGTGTGGGCGGTGGAGCATGAGTCGTGCAGGAAGCCGGGAATGGTCAGCTCGTCCGTGGCGGTGTCTCCACCGATGCGATCCTCGGCTTCGAGGACCGTCACGGTGAAGCCTGCCCTCGCCAGATAGGCCGCGGTCACCAGGCTGTTGTGGCCGGCTCCGGCTACCAACACTTCAGAATCGGCCATCATCCCTCCGCTCAAGCCCTGCAACCAGGCTATGCAATCGATTGCAGCACGCTAAGCCGATTGTAGGTACCGAGGGCTCCGCTTCGCCTACGGAATCACCGGAAGGAGCACATACCCGTCGCGGTCTGGGCCCAGGTGGACTGTGGTGTGCCCGCTGAGAATGTCCTCCGGTCGATCGTCTGGATCGTTGTGCAGGAATGGCCCGCAGCCCGTCATGCGGTTTTTGAATGTGGCGATCTCGGCTGCAGTACCGAGGTCGCCCTCGAACTCGTAGTCCTTTCCGCGCACGGCGAGCGCAACCGTGTGGCCGGCCGGGACGACGATCGACGTCGGCCAGATCTCAATATCGAGATCGACCCGCTCGTCCGGCACAAGTGGAAGACGGCGGCGATGGGTATGGACAGGACGCCACGCTTCAGAGAGGTCGTCGTCGCGCTCACGATGTGACGCCCGCAGCCATCCCTGAGCAATCGGCGTGTGCGGGTCGAGAGCGCCCTGAAAGGTGACCTCGTCGCCCGCCGGATCGAAGACCCGCAGCACAAGGAAGATGTCGGCATCCTCCGTGTTCGAGGAGACCGCCAACTTCCCCGCAAGCGGCCCGGTGATCTCGGTGTCCCGCTCTAACGGGAGAGACCGGAAAAGCAGACCGTCGCCGGCGGCAGAGAAGTCCACTGCGCCGGCCGACGCCGGAGGGTCCGGCCGCAGCGTCAGGTCCGGATGCAAATGCATCTTCGTCCATTGTGTGCGCGGAATGGGCCACCACTCTTCGACCCGCTCAACGAAACGCTCTCCCGGATGGCGGACCTGGAGCCGCACCGGCGGTTCCCGGTCCCACCCATTGTCCTCACCCTTGAGGAAGTGGTCGAAGAATCTCATCTGGAGATCGAGGCCGTAATCCGTGTAGAAGTGAGTCCAGTGCTCGATGCCGTGGACTTCGAGCCACTTCTGCTCTGACGACGCCTGGAGGAACCCTTCGACGTTGCCACGCAGATGCAACCCCTGGCCGCCCCAATTGCCGGCGCTCAGTAGCGGCACATCGATCTTCGAAAAGTCGGGCGACCGATCCCTGTGGTATTGGTCATCAAGCGGGTGAGCCAAGATGTCGCTGCCGAAATCGGCCCGGTTGGCCGCCAGCTCTTCGGGTGACAGCTTCACGTCGCCGCAGGCCAACTGCCCGGTCACCGGATGCCGAGGGCCATTCTCGCCGAGCCCGTACTGGACCGTTTTGACCTGCATGTCGTACCAATTCGCCCAGAAGGTGCACAGCATCCCGCCGTGATGCGTCATGTCTCGATACCAGTCTGCCGCGCCTTCCCAGACACACATCGCAGCCAGGTGTGGCGGGTTCAGCGACGCCACGTGCCACTGGTTGATCCCGTAGTAGCTGATCCCGTTGAGGCCAACTTTTCCGCTCGACCACTTCTGGACGGCTGCCCACTCGATGGCTTCGTAGAAGTCCCTCGTCTCTCGCGGCGAGAAGTGGTCGACGAACCCGGGCGAGCGGCCTGTCCCTCGCGAGTCCACCCTGACACAGACATATCCGTGAGGCACCCACTTCTCTGGGTCAACAACTTCCCAGTTCTGATATTGGCCGGTCGAACCTTCGGCGATCTCGGGAAAAGCGGTCGTCATCCGGTTCCATTGGTCCGGGTAGCCCTCTTGAAATGACAGTCCTTTGGCGTAGGGGCCGTACGAAAGAATCACGGGATGGCGCCCGTCGCCGACCGGCCGGAACACATCTGCCTTCAGTATCAGCCCGTCATCCATCGCGATGGAGACGTCCCAGTCGATGTGCATCCCATCGCGCACTTCACTCTTCCACGCCAAGACCCGCTCCTCTCATCGATTCCTCCCGGCCGGTTCTTGGCTCACTACCACTCAACTCCGTGCATCAAGCCCGCATTGCCGTCGACCGCCAGCGCCCAGTCCGCCTCCACATCAGTCAGCTCACAGCTGATCAGGTCCTCGACTCGGGTTGCGCACAGTGCAGGAATGCCGAGAGATCTCGCAGACTCGAAGAGATGAGCGGCGGGGCCGCCTCCGGTTGTGACGAGCGCTGCTGCATCGAACAGCAGCGCCGCCAAACCCGGCACCGGATGCACGCCAACTACGACATCTCGGGGCCGCATCGCGGCCGCTCCTGACGGTGTGGCAACCACACACATTCGACCAAACGCGACCCCGGACGCTGCAGACGTGCCGGTGATGGTGGTGCCCTGCGCCGCCACCAGCGCAGCGTTGAATGGTTCCCAACGGTCGAAACCAACGCGGCTCCACGTTTCGCGCGAACCGCGTGGAGAGAGGGCCCGGCGCGCGGATGCGGCATCGACGTGCCAGGCAGCGGCCTCATCGACCACTGCGCCAACATCAACCAAGCCCGCCCTGACCGTTTGCAGCAAGCCGAGGACCTCGGCTGCACGCTCGCCATCCGGCAGGCGCAGAGTCGTGAAGCGGGACAGCGCGGGTGCGGGTTCTGGACCGCGCAACGTCCGCAATGCCTCTCGACTCTGCGCCGATGCGAGTGGCTTGGGCATTCCCCACACCTCGGCGGTGAGCGCCTCCACCTGGGCAGCCACCTCTTGAAGAGCGTCGTACGGATCGATGTCGATCGCCTTCGGCACTAAATCGGCGATCGTGGGATCGGCCACCGCCCAGGGGAGGACGAGGCTCTCTCCGAGACCGCCTGGAAATCTGCGGATCAGCCTGCCGAGCGCAGCGGCCTCATTGGTGCGCAAGGATTCGTCCACTCCAATGCCTTCGCCACCCGCTTGCACTGCGAAGCGCTGCACTTGGAGCAACCAGGTGTCGTCGCCCTGCACTGCCCATTCGCAGGTATTGGCCCCAACCAAATCCTGGGCACGGCGCATGGTCTCCGCCACGTCGCCAATGACTGCCTCACCGAGGGTGTCGATAGCAGCCGAGCCTCGGACGACTCCTGCGCCACTCACTATCGCCTGGACCCCGGGGTCCCAGCCCTGCACCAGCGGCACCGGCGAGCCCTTGACGCCGATGACCACAACATCGTCGCCCTGGATACGAGCAGTGCCGCCGAAATCAGGGGAAAGGGCAGGCTGGATCAGCACCGCAATCGCGGCTCGGGCAGGCGACGACCCTGCCGCGGCGAATCGGTCGACCGTCGCCTGCGTGAACGCAGACGCGTAACAACCAACGACGGCCTTTGCCAGTTCACTGTGAGCAATGTCGAGGTACGACGTGAATGCCCCCGACCAAACACCAGATCCCTCGAGAGCGCTCGACGACCGCACGACCAGCGGGGCGGCGAGCCCGGCTGCCGCCGCCGACAGATCCGCCGTGAGTCCGGGTGGCAGCTGTTTTGCGGTAATGGCCATACGCGCCCGACCCGAGCCGTGGCCAGCGAGCTGAGCTGCGCCTTCTTTCAGGAATGGGTCGGAGTGTTCGCTGGTAACCACAACGCCCTCCAGCACAGGCAAACCGGCTTGGAGCGCCCGAGCCAGCCATGCCGCCTTGGCTCCGGCGGTTCGCGGCTCGAGAGCAGCTGTATCTTCGAGCGACAGCAGCACTAGCTGCGTTCAGTCCGTGACGATGATCTCATGCTGCTTGTACGTGGTGACCATCTCGTACCCGGTCTCGGTGACGAAGAGCATCTCTTCGAGGCGCACGCCATGATCGTGCAGCTTGCCGTTCTGGGTCTCGAGAGCGAACGTCATGCCCTCCTGGATCTCGACCGGATGGTCAAGTGACCAGATCCTCGAGATGACCGGCGGATCGTACTGGGCCAGGCCAAGACCATGACCCCAGTTGTTGGCCGCAGCCTGGTCCTCCTCCTCGTAACCCCAAGCCTCTTTGGCGCTTGGCCACTTGGCAGCTACCTCGGCCGTCGATGCGCCAGGTTTGACCATCTCGATTGAGTCCCACAACCACTTGTGAGCGGCATCGTAAGTCTCCTGGTGCTCAGCCGTCGGAGTTCCCCCGACGCAGTAGGTCCGGTAGCAGCACGACTTGAACCCGTTCCAAGTCAGCGCCGCCAGATCGATGATCACGAGCTCTCCCGGACGGATGATCCGATCGGAGAAGTTGCGCCAGTTGGGCCAGGCGTTGGGACCCGATGAAACGATCACATCTTCTACGTCCTCCATACCGGGAATCGAGTAGAGCTTCTCGAAGCCGAAAGCGGCGACTTCGTTCTCGCTGATGCCCGGCTTGATGAAGTTGGCGATCTCGTAGTGGACGGCGTCACATATCGCGCCCACGATCCGGAACGCCTTGATCTCATCCGGGCTCTTGATCGCCCTGGCGTTCATCATCGGCGTCATGCCGTCCGTCCAAGAGATGTTGCGCTTCTCGAACTCCTTCATCAGGTTGATGTCGATGAAGTCCACCCCGATAGGCTGGTCGGCGACTCCGGCGTCTTCGAGGTCGTTCATCAGTGCATTGACGAACTTGTTGACCTGTTGATCGGCGGCCGGCCCAACGGCACCCTTGATCCACACGTACGAGTGACGAATGTTCTCCTGCGGGATCCAGGGGTTGTGGACCTTGAGGTGGAAGCCGATGTCGCCCTGCTCATAAACGATGGGCGGTTTGCCGGCGGGCAGAACGACATACTTCAGGCCAGGCTTCAGCCTGTTCCAACCGGGAGTGAGCGTCGAAGACACATAACGCATGTTCTCGTCGTAAAACAGCAGCAGCGCCCCGAGCCCGGCCTTCTCCATCTCGGCGTGAGCTCGCTTCAGCCGCCAGTCGCGAACATTCGACCAGTTGATGCCCTCTTTCCAGTCAGAACTGAGACCAAAAAACGCTTCTCGCATCTGGCGTACTTCCTTCTCTGCTGCGTTCGTCGAGGTATCCGGCGCCGCAAGAAAGCCCTCCGTGGGGCCCGGGCGACATCGGGTATCAGCGATCGTCGATCCTATCGCATATGACCTCGCGGCTCCCAGGGCCGCAGAGGCGGACACGGCCGAGCGGTGCCTCCGTGGATCTCGATATCCTCGCTGGATGTCATCAACACAACTCCCCCAGTCCTATGAAGAGATGCTCGCCGCCAAGGCGCTGATATTCCCGCCAAGCACCTTCGAGCGCGGCCGCGCATTTCAACCGCGCCCAGATGACGTGATCGTCAGTCCGTGGAGCAAGTCGGGCACAACATGGATTCAACAGATCGCACAGAGTCTGCGCTCCGGCGGTGATATGGGCTTCGACGACATCTCCCGGATCAGCCCGTGGATCGAAGTTGCAGACGCCCTGGGGCTTGATCTCGACGCCGACCAACCATGGCAGCCCCGTGTGTTCAAGAGCCACTTCTCATACACGGACGTACCGAAGGGTGCCCGCTACATCGTGTCATTTCGCGAGCCGCATGCGGTGATGATCTCCTATTACCGCTTCTACGAAGGCTGGATGTTCGAGCCTGGGAAGGTGACCATCGATGAGTACGTCGGAGGTCACCTCAAACGAGACCGCGGCAAGGATTACTGGACGCACATGGAGTCGTGGTGGGGCCAACGTGATGCAGACAACGTTCTGCTTTTGTCCTACGAGCTCATGAAGGAGGATGCCAAACCGGCGATTGCGAAGATTGCCGAGTTCATAGGTGTCGAAGCGGACGAGCAACTGCTCAGCCTCGCCGCTGAACAGTCATCTCGTGAGTTCATGCTCACGCACGGAGATCGATTCAACGATCTCCTCCATAGAGAACGGGCCACGGCCGTCGGAGCGTTGCCGGCAGGCGCAGGCGCATCAAAAGTCACAGACGGCAAGTTCGATCCAGCCCGCTACGAGCTCTCGCCTGAGCTCATTGCCGGGATGGAGAAGAACTGGGCCGAGAGCATGGGGGCACGGTTTGGGCTCGCCTCATACGATGACGTTGTTGGCCAGCTTCGAACGATGTGACCGCCGAGCCCGTGGTTAGGATCGATCGTCACGTCGCGGAGAGGTTCGTATGGCCGTTGGAATAGGTGTAGTGGGCCTTGGTTGGTGGGGTCGGGCTCTCGCCGATGCCGTAATCGCCGCCCCAGGCGTCGAGCTCGTGGGCGGCTTCGCTCGCTCTGTGGACGCGAGGGCGAGTTTCGCCGCAGACTACGGGTGCGAAGCACCCGACTCACTTGCTCACCTTCTCGGGAACGCTCGGGTTGAGGGGATCGTGGTCGCTACGCCCCACTCGTCGCACCGCGACATCATCGAGGCAGCAGCCGCCGCCGGCAAAGCGGTGTTGATGGAAAAGCCGCTTGCCCTCACCACGGCTGATGCCAAGGCGGCGATCGCAATCGCCACCGACGCCGGCATCCCATTGCAGGTTGGACACCAACGCCGTCGCACTGCCGCAAACCGTGCCATCAAGCGAATGATCGACGCCGGCGACCTCGGGGAAATCCAGATGGTCGAAGCCAACCAGTCCATCGGCAATGCCCTGACCCATGCAGAGAACGCGTGGAGGCGCGACCGCTCAGAAAGCCCACTCGGTGGCATGACGTCTCTCGGAGTCCACAAGATCGACACCATGCACTACCTAGTGGGTCGTATGAAACGCGTGGCCGCATTCACCAAGAACGAAATGGCCCGCCCGGAGATCGACGAGGCAACGGTGGTCGCGATTGAATTCGAATCTGGTGCGGTAGGCACGCTCGTCACGTCATTTGTGGTGCCGAAGATCTCGCGAATCAGCCTCTATGGCATGGCCGGTTCGGCTTTCAACGAGGCCGACGGGGCAGAGCTCGATGTGCAGAAGATGAATGAATCGCGCATCCCGGTGCCCCTCGAACCGGTAGACCCGGTAGTCGACCAGTTGGTGGAGTTCGGCAAGGTGGTCCGCGGCGAGATGGCGCCAGAGACGGGGGCTGCAGAGGGTTTGGCCGTCGTAGCCGCCATGGAGGCAATGGTCGAGAGCACCGAGACGGGCCGGGCCGTCGAGGTTCGTTACTAGGCGTGGGCGCCACGATCGACATCCATTGCCATCTGGCGACTCCGGCGGCCGCTGAGCTGATCGCACCCCACAAGCGGCCTGAATATGAGCCTTACGACTTCTTCATGGGTGAAGACTCCAAAGCCCAGAACAGCGTGATGTTCCCAACAATTGTCGAGCCACTACGCAACGCTGCGGCGCGGATCCCGTACATGGATCGTATGGGGGTGCAGATCCAGGGCCTCGCAACCTTCGTGTCTGAGTACGCCTACTGGGCGCCCCCGGCTGTGGGGGCCGAGGCGGCGCGTCTCCAGAATGACCATCTGGCGGAGGCCGTCGAGGAGCGCCCGGACCGCTTCGTGGCGCTCGGGGCGACCGTTCCGCTCCAGGACGTGGACCTGGCTATTGCGGAGATGGACCGAGCAATAGATGCGCTGGGGTTCAAGGGTCTACAGATCGGCGGGACGGTGGCGGGGGCCAACCTCGACGAGCCGCAGTTCAGACCGTTTTGGCAAGCTGTGGCGGCTAAGGGCATACCGGTGATCCTTCATCCAAACGGATACGAAGAGAGCCACCGGTTCGGCAACTATTTCCTCACCAACTGCATTGGGAACCCTCTCGAAACCATGGTCGCGGTCACTCGTATGATCTTCTCCGGCCTCTTCGAAGAGCTACCCGACCTCAAGCTCGTCTTGCTCCACGGTGGTGGCTACCTGCCGTTCTATTCATCGCGTGCGGACCACACCTGGAAGGTCCGACCCGAGACGAGGATCGCCATCCCCGACAGGCCTCCCAGCGCATACATGAAGCAGCTCTACTACGACACGGTCGTATTTCAGCCGCTCTACCTTCGACACCTCGTTGAGATCGTCGGTGCCGACCGTGTCATGGCCGGCACCGACTTCCCTTTCGACATGAGCGAGACAGATCCAATGGGTCTCATCGACGCGACAGAAGGTCTCAGCGAGAATGACAGGATCGCCATCAAGGGCGGAAACGCAAGCCGGCTGTTCGGGATCTAGTTCGGCGATTCCCCAGCGGATGCTTTGGCGGCTTGGATCGCGCCCCACACTGCCTGCGGCGTTAGAGGGATCTGCAGGTCGCGCACCCCGAGTGGCGAGAGTGCGTCGATGGTGGCGTTGGTGATGGCCGGCGGCATGCCGATACATCCACCTTCCCCTGCACCCTTGGCACCGAGCGGGTTCGAAGGCGCAGGGTGGGAGAGATGGTCGGTGAGCAGCGGCGGCATCTGCACCGCGCTCGGTAGCTGGTAGTCGACAAAGGTCGCTGCCCGGGGTTGCCCATCCTCTGAGTAGTGCATCTGCTCGTAGAGCGCGGCGCCGACACCCTGCATAACGGATCCGTGCACCTGGCCGGCCACGAGCATGTCGTCGAGGACCGTTCCAACATCGTCAACTGCTACCAGCGACAGCGGAGTGACCACCCCCGTATCGGTGTCAACTTCGACGACTGCGACATGGATCCCGTACGGAAAGGTCTGTGCCCCCGGGGAATAGCGCTCCTCCGAACGCAGCTCCACTCCCCTTTCTGCCGCATACTCGGCCACAGCAGCCAGGGTGACCGCCGGATCTGATACGCCTGCAACGTGGAAGGCGCCGTCGTGAATTTCGATGTCCGCCGGAGAAGCTTCGAGCATCTCGGCTACAAGCTCGGCTGCCGCGATGCGGACTCTCTCAGCGCAGCGCCATACCGCCGAGGCGCCGATCTGGGCTGATCGGCTGGCGAAAGTTCCGACGGAATCGGCTACCAAAGCCGTGTCACCAGAAACCACATCGACATCTGCGGGCGCTACGTCGAAGACCTCGGCTACAACCCTTTGCCAGGCGGTGGTGTGACCCTGACCCGCCGATGTCGAACCGGTGCCTGCGACAAGGCTTCCGTCCGCACTGAGTGCTACCTCGCCGAACTCCCAAGAGTCGGGCTGACCACCTGCTCGCTCGACGAATGCTCCGATGCCGATCCCGATCGGCTTACCTCCGTTGCGACGGCGCTCCTGCTGGCGTACCCGGGCGTTGTCGTAGTCGGCGAGCTCGAGTGCCCGATCCAACGCGGCCCGATAGTCGCCGGAATCAAGCCGCGCGCCCGTCGGCGTTTCGTGCGGCAGGGTCGCAACGAAGTTGCGTCGCCGCAGCTCTGCAGGATCCATTTCGAGGTCGACGGCAAGAGCGTCGACCGCCCGCTCGATGGCAAGGGCTGCTTCCGGTCTTCCTGCTCCGCGGTAAGGAGCTGTCGGCGCCAGGTTGGTTACGGCGGCGATTATCTCGAAGTCGACGTGCGGAATGTCGTAAAGGCCCGTGGCTACCAATCGGGAGAAGAGCGGGATCATGACGCCCCGATGCGGGTAGGCCCCGGTATTCGCGAGCAGTCGGAACGTGGCCCCGTGAATCACTCCCTCTTGATCGGCGTGGAGCGTGAGCTCGTGGCGCTGTCCCCGACCGTGGGAACCGGCCAAAAAGATCTCGCGGCGCGACTGCGCCCACAGCACCGGGCGCCCCAGCATCAGCGCCGCCTTGGCGACGACGGCGTACTCGGGATAGAAACGCTTCATGCCAAACGCCCCGCCGACGTCGGGAACCTCGACGCGGATCTGGTCGGGTGCCATCTGCAAGACCGCGGCGAGCTCTTTGCGGAGTTGGTGCGGGCTCTGCACGCCGACGAGGACGTGCAGTCCGTCTTCGGTCGGGCTTGCCAACGCGGCAAGGGCCTCGATCGGTGATGGGGCGAGTCGCGGATGTTCGACGGTGACGGTCACCGACCTGAGACCGTCCGGCAGCTCCGGACCGAGGACCTTGCGATCCTGAAACGCGACGTTTGTCCCTGCCGCCGGGTGAACCAGCGTCTCGCCTGCGATGGCAGCTTCAACGCTCACGACAGGTTCGGTCGGATCGATGTCGGGAAAGACCAAAGAGGCTGCATCTTCGGCAATGGCGGCCGACTCGGCAATGACGATCGCGATCGCTTCGCCGACAAAGGTGACTCTGTCCGCTGCGAGCATCGGGCGATCCATACCGGGAGCTCCCCCCGGGATTGCCGCCGGCTGGCCGGGTAGCGCCAGGTCGGCGGCTGTGTAAACCGCTACGACGCCGGCTGTGGCTTCAGCAAAGGAGACGTCGATGTCGACGATTGTCCCACTGGCATAGGGGCTGCGCACGAACCAGGCAGCGACCGCATCCGGAGGCGCCAGGTCTGCAACGAAGCGTCCTCGCCCTGTAATGAGCGGCTCATCCTCGACGCGGCGCCCTCCGCGGGGCAGCGAGCCCGGGCCGGTGCGCATCGTCACAGCAGCTCCAGCTTCAAGCCCACTCTTCGCGAATCGTATCGACGATCCGGTCTACTGAGGGAAGCGTTCCGTCTTCGAGGATGGCTGCGGCCGGGAGAGGAATGTGTGGCGTCGTGATCCGAACGATCGGAGCGTCAAGGCTCCAGAACGCCTCGTGCGCAACTAGAGAAGCGATTTCAGCTCCCCAGCCGCAGAGGCGTGGGTTTTCTTCAACCGTCACGAGCCGCCCGGTGCGCTCGACCGATTCGAGGACCGCCTTGGTGTCGAGCGGTACGAGCGTTCGCAGGTCGATGACCTCAGCGGCAATACCGTGCTCCGCCAGCCGCTCGGCGGCCGCAAGCGCGCGCGGCACCATCATGGCCAGCGCCACGATGGTGACGTCGCCCCCGGTACGAAGGACGGTGGCCTTGCCGAGCTCATCGACAAGCTCGCCATCAGGAATCTCTGCTTTGTTCGCCATCAAGGACTTGTGCTCGAAAAACACCACTGGGTCTGGATCGCGGATGGATGCGGCAAGGAGCCCAACCACGTCGGCCGGGTTCGAAGGGGCAACCACTTTCAGACCCGGGATCATCATGCACCAGTTCTCGACACTCTGAGAGTGCTGAGCGCCGAAGCGCGATCCCGCGCCGTTGGCGGTGCGGATGACCATGGGGACGCTGACTTGCCCGTCTGTCATGTAGCGCAGTTTGGCGATCTCGTTGGCCACCAGATCGAAACAGACTGCGAGAAAGTCGCTGAACATGATCTCGGCAATTACGGGTATGCCGGTCATGGCAGCACCTGCAGCCGCGCCGAGGATCGCCTGCTCCGAGATCGGCGTGTCGCGCACTCGCAGCGGCCCGAACTCCTCGAGCAAACCGACGGTCGTCTTGAAGACTCCGCCGGCTGCCGCCACGTCCTCCCCCAGAAATACGAGGTTCGGATCGCGCCGCATCTCCTGGGCAATGCCGTACGCCACTGCGTCGCGATAGCTCAGTTCCGCCACTCTGAACCTCCGTCAGCCCACAGTTCGGTGAATATCGATTCCAGTGGCGGCTGGGCACCGTTCTTGGCACCTTCAGTCGCTCGGTCAACCTGGTCGGCGATCGTGTTGTTGATCTCGGTGAGCGCCGCCTCGCTGAATCCACGAGCAAGCAATCTCTGGTGGTAGACGATGATTGGGTCGTAGTTCTTCCAGGCTTCGACCTCTTCGGCGGGTCGATATTTCCCGGGATCAGCCCTGGAATGGCCTCCAGACCTGTAGGTAATTGCTTCCACCAGTGAAGGGCCGCCACCATCGCGTGCCTTGTCGATCGCCTGTTTGGCTATCGCATAGACCGCGTCGACATCGTTGCCGTCGACGACGATCGGCTCGAGGCCATACGCAGAAGCGCGATCGGCGGCGGGATGGCTGACGGCAGTGATGAAGTCGATGGGCGTGTACTCCATGTACAGGTTGTTCTCGCATACAAAGACCACAGGCAGATCCCAGATTGCCGCAAAGTTCAAGGCCTCGTGGAACGCGCCGATGTTGGTGGTGCCATCGCCGAAGAAACAGATCGTCACCTGACCGCTCCCCCGCATCTGTGCCGACCAAGCGGTGCCGTTGGCGAGAGTCAGATGGGCGCCGATGATCGCGTAGGAGCCCATCATTCCGCGCTCTGCGTCCGACAGGTGCATCGAGCCGCCCTTGCCACCCATCAAACCGTTGGCGCGGCCGAGGAGCTCGGCTAGCACGGCCTCCATCGAAGCACCCTTGGAAAGAGTGTGAGCGTGCCCGCGGTAAGTAGCGAAGACGTAGTCGTCGTCGCGCATCGCTTCGCCGAAGCCGGCCGACACGGCCTCCATCCCCAAAGAGAGATGACTGGTGCCTTTCACGAGGTTCTGCATGAAGAGGTCGTACGCCCGCTTCTCCACCTGCCGCAACTCCTGAAGCCGCCTGTACAGGTTCAGCCGGGTTTCCTCGGGCAGGTCGATGTTTGGATCGCCCTGCGGATCCGGGACTCGCGCCGGCCGCGTGGCGTAGTCGTAGAGCTCCTCTTCTGCACTAATACTCATTGGCCACCATGAGCTCTTCGCACGGGAACAAGGTGATGATCTTGGGACCATCGGCCGTGCACACCACCTCTTCTTCGATGCGCGCCGCCGAGCGGCCATCGGCGGCCGGGGCGTATGTCTCGAGTGCGAACACCATCCCCTCCTTGATCTCGATCGGATCGTCCAGAGAATTGAGGCGGCTGATGATCGGGCGCTCATGCAGCCCCACGCCGACGCCATGGCCAAACTGGAGTCCAAATGCCTCCATCTCGCTATCGAACCCGAACTCCTCGGCCTTGGGCCAAACCTTGGCGATCTGATCGGTGGTGACGCCGGGGCGCACCAGCTCAATGGCCGCGTCCATCCACTCACGCGATTGTTTGAAGGCGTCACGCTGTGCCTGGCTGGCACGACCCACCACAAACGTGCGGTAGTAACAGGTGCGGTACCCGTTGAAGACGTGGATGATGTCGAAATAGGCTTGGTCACCGGGCCTGATGAGTCGGTCCGAAAAGACGTGGGGATGCGGACTGCACCTCTCGCCTGCGATCGAGTTGATCGCCTCAACGAACTCCGAGCCCATCTCGAACAGCCGCTTGTGGGCCAGGGCAACGATGTCGCTTTCACGAACTCCAGGCTTCAGCGCCTCAAAGATGTCCTGGTACACGCCGTCGACCATGGCGCACGCCTGGGTGAGCAGCATGATCTCGTCTTGATTCTTGATTTCGCGAGCCGACATCATGGTTTGCTGCCCGTCGACAACTTTGACGCCCGCTTTTTGCAGCTCCAAGAACACTGATGTCTCCGCCATGTCGAGTCCGAGCGTGAGGTCTGCAACGCCCTCCTCGCGCAGCACTGACGCGATCTCTTGGGCGGCCGCCGTGCTCAGGCCACTCGCCGGCCCAATTGCTCCTTGCAAGCCTGTGTTGCCTCCAATCGACTGCTCGGGGCGCATCGTTGGATGCTGCAGGCGATGAGCCTTGGCGGCAGAGCCAAAGTCCCAAATCCGGAAGTCGCCATTGCGGGTTATGAGGGCGTATCGCTCCCCCTTGTTGAAGGCCCAGTAGCCGATGTGGGTGGATGTGAGATAACGAATGTTCGACGTTTCGAAAAGGAGCAGAGCACCAAGGTCGTGCTCTTCCATGGCCATGCGCACACGCGCCAGGCGGTATTCCTTGAGGCGGTCCCAGTTGACGCGCTCTTCCCAGTCGACTGACTGAATGCCGGGAGAGGGCGTCGTAGCGACGGGGAATTCACCTTGCTGTGGCATCTTGAACCGTTCCTCTCTTACCGTCATGCGGTTCCGGGCTTGCCCGCGAACTCGAGTTCTCTAGCCACTCCGCAACCAATTGTGCAATCGATTGTAGCCATGCAGCCCAGCGAGAGTTGAGGCCGGAGCAAAGCCCATCGCTAAAGGATTACAATCGATTGCAGAACTTCGACAGGGAGGCCAAATGCCGACTGCAAACCACCGCCTCGGATGGATCGGCACCGGACGGATGGGATATGCGCTTTGTGAGCGTCTACTCAAGGCGGGCCATGACCTCTGGGTGTACAACCGCACCAAGTCCAAGGCGGAACCGCTCGAGGAGCTCGGGGCCAAAGTCGTCGACTCGCCTGCGGACCTCGCTGAGCGCGACGTCGTCTTCACGATGGTCGCAGGACCCAAGGACGTCATGGAGGTCACCGTTGGGCCCAAAGGCGTCCTCTCTGGATCCACGCGGCCCGCAATCCTGGTCGATTCGACCACGATCGATCCGAGCACGTCGGACGATCTGCGGGCAGCAGCCGCAGATCTCGGTACGAGCGTCGTGGCTGCCCCAGTCAGCGGCAACGCCAAAGTCGTCAAGTCGGGCAAGCTCACGGTTGTCGCCTCCGGGCCGCGCGACGCCTACGACACCGTCGAGCCGTACCTCGAGGTCTTCGGCCGCAAGGTGACCTACGTGGGTGACGTCGACCAAGCCCGCCTGGTGAAGCTGTGCCACAACTTGCACCTTGGCGTCGTCACGCAGTCGCTTGCAGAGGTAACGCTCCTGGCAGAGGCGGCCGGCGTCTCGCGCAACGACTTCCTCGAGTTTTTCAATGACTCGGTCATGGGATCCACTTTCACCCGCTACAAAGCGCCCGCGTTCGTCAACCTCGACTGGACACCGACCTTCACGTGGCACCTCCTTCGCAAGGACCTCGAGCTCGGCCTTGCGACAGGACGTGAGCTCGATGTCCCGATGCATACCGCTGCCCTCGTCAGCCAGATCGTCATGGAAGGAATCGGGCGCGGTATGGGAGACATAGACTTCGGGGCGCTCCTCGACCTGCAGGCTGCCGCCTCCGGCCGAGAGCTCGAATCAGAGAATCAGGACGTATCAGACGGCCTGAGCTGACTTTGTGAAGGTGAGGCTGAGGTGCTGAAAGAGATAACCGACGGCGGGTCTGCTCAGCTGTATATCGGAGGCGAATGGAAAGCAGCCTCTGATGGGGCCGAGATGGAAGTGCTTGACCCGGCAACGGGCGCTCCCATAGTCAATGTCGCCAGCGGGTCGGTAGAGGACGCCACGGCAGCCGTCGACGCCGCATACGGCGCGGCCGCCGAATGGGCCGCTACCGCACCGCGTGTACGAGCCGAGATCCTTCGCAGGGCATACGAGATCATGGTGAGCCGCGCCGACGAGCTCGCCGAGCTGATCGTCCTGGAGATGGGCAAAGCACTACCGGAGGCTCGGGCCGAAGCCGTCTACTCAGCCGAGTTCTTCCGCTGGTTTTCGGAGGAAGCCGTTCGCGTCATCGGTTCGGTGTCGACCGCGCCTGGTGGCGACAAGAGGATCATGGCCGTCCACCAGCCGATTGGTGTGTCCGTATTGATCACACCGTGGAACTTCCCCGCCGCAATGGCCACTCGCAAGATTGGTCCGGCGTTTGCGGCCGGATGCACCGTGATCCTCAAACCGGCGTCAGACACACCGCTCACTGCGTTGGCCATGGCGAAGATTCTTGAAGAAGCAGGAGCCCCTCCTGGCACGGTCAACGTCCTACCGAGCAGACGCGCCGGTGCCGTGGGCGAGGCGATGCTGACCGACCCGCGTGTCAGGAACCTGTCGTTCACGGGATCCACGGAGGTTGGGCGCAAGCTGCTCGAGGTCACGTCGCGTCACATCGTGCGCTCGTCGATGGAGCTGGGTGGCAACTCCCCGTTCCTGGTGTTCGAAGACGCCGATATCGAATCTGCGGTAGCCGGAGCGATGATCGCCAAGATGCGCAACGGCGGCCAGTCATGTATTGCTGCGAACCGCATCTTGGTTCACAACGCAGTAGTGGACGAGTTCACACAGCAGTTCTCCAGGGCCATGGCAGCCATCAAGACGGGGCCTGGCATGGAAGACGGAGTCGAGCTGGGACCGATGATCAATGAGTCCGCTCAGACGGAGATGAAGGAGCTGGTCGGGGTATCAACCGGAGCCGGCTCAACTGTGATGACTGGCGGCGACGCTCCCAGCCGCCCCGGATTCTTCTTCGAGCCGACTGTTCTCACGAAGATCGACTTCGACAACCCCATCCTCGGCCGAGAGATCTTTGGCCCGGTCGCTCCGGTGATTGGTTTCGACACCGAAGAACAGGCACTGGCACTGGCCAACGACACGGTCCACGGCCTGGCGTCATACGTCTACACGGAAGACCTCAAACGAGGGCTGCGAGTGGCTGAAGCCATCGAGGCCGGCATGGTCGGCATCAATCGCGGTTTGATCTCAGATCCGGCGGCGCCATTTGGCGGCGTCAAGGAATCGGGTCTGGGCCGCGAGGGCGGCACCTACGGCATCCACGAGTTCCTGGAGACCAAGTACATCGCCGCCGATTGGTAGCGCACGGGCAGTTATTGCTCCGTGCTAGCCGATCCGAGTGGTTCCTGATGTCTGCTCAAGCGACACAGTCAACGGCGACGATGAGCGCTGCACAGACCTGGCGCATGCGCTGATCGCTGAGGCGGCCCAGCCGCTCGGTGAGTGTTCCGACCGAGACGCTTTCGATCGAGTCGAGATTCACCGCCGAAGTCCTCGGGATGGGATCTTCCGAGGGCTCGAGGGTGACTTCGCTCGGTAGCCCGCGGATGGTGGTCGTGCATGGGGCAATTACGGCTCGCCGCAGTCTTGGAATCGCGACATCTCGCGACAGCACCACGACGGGTCTTCGGGCGACTTCAGTCAGCTCGCACCACCAAACCTCACCGCGGGCGGGCAACTCGGTCACGACAGCCCGGCGGCCTCGCGGAACGAGGCTAGGTCACCCCATTCGTCGACCTCGTCGATTGGGTGGGCGTCGTACGCTACGTAGGCCGCGTCTATCTCGGCGGCGCGGTACTGCAACAAGAGTGCTGCGAGTGCCTCGTCCAGCAGGGCGGCATCGTTGCTCTCAGATCTCAATCGACGAGCTTCTTCGAGGAGCGACTCGTCGACAGTTGTGCTGACTCTGACTCTTGCCATGCCATAACTGTGCCACAGATATGCCACAAGTACAACCGGCTCATTGATTGCGGTGCCGTTACCGAGCGGTCGACGCATGCATGTTCTCGTCCGGTATTTGGTGGTCGGATGAGGGGACGGTCATGTACCCGACATGCCTGCGTGCCGATCCAGTGCGGTCGGCCCTGGGCGGACGAGCGAGATACGGGATCGGCTTCTGTGACCATCCTCCAATCTGCGTGAGACGGAGCGGCCTGCCGTCTCGCGAGACCACCGTGGGGCCTAGCGGGTGCGAACCGCCAGCATGGTCTGTGAATTGAGCGTACATCTGGTAGGACAGTGGGAGCCACGCGCTGTGGCCCCCCAAGGCTCGGGGAGGAGCTCATGAAGAAGCTCTCGGTGGGTTTCATATTAGTAGCCGGGTTGATGGTGGCGGGGGCGGTACCCGCGGGGGCTGTAGCCGCCCACACGCTGCCCTTGGTCGCCGACTGTGGAGACGGTGCCGTCACGTTCAACATCATCGAAGGTGAGGGAAGCCTTGTCGGATTCGACGATCAGACCGGCAGGCCGGTTGTGTTGCACGGGGCCGATGGAGAGTTCATTGTCCAAGCAACCATCGACGACGATCCCACAGTCGTCGACTCCGTTGCCTTTCCCGAGGAGTTTCTGAAAGGGATGGGTAAGGGTCTGCAGCTGACAGAGTGTGAGGTTGACCCCGATTTCGCTATCGAGGTATTCACGCTCCCCCTCAACGATGAGACAGCAGCGCTCATCTTGGGCGAACTCGGGATTGTGGTAGACCCCGCTGCTGGGGATGAGATCACGTTGATCTCGACGTTCGAGGGCGTATTGATGGTTCAGTTCCCGGGACGTTAGGTCCTTCGGAATCTGATGATACGAACTGCGTATGGTCCGGGACCCCTGCTCCGGCGGGGGTCCCTCACGTACGAGGGATCATGGCCAAGCGCATCCATTTGCCGGGAGCAAACGGCCGCCCACATCAGTCACAGCCCAGAGGCAAATACCGAGCGATCTCGCGCACCCACCAGCGAGAGTTCTCCCCACGTGTGCTAGCCGGCAACGCCGAATGGCGTGTCTAGTGGGCTAGTCGGATGCCGACAGGATGCACGCTTAGGCGTCGATCGGTTTGCGGACCCAGACCATCTCGGTCTTGACCCCGGCGTCCGAGATGAGGTTGAACACGGGGCAGCGTGCTTCAGTCTCCTCGACGACCTCGGCGAGACGCTCTTCGCTCTCGTTGGTGGTCACGGTCGCCTGCAGTTTCACCGTCTGATAGTGAGCCCTGACGTCTCGCTTTCCCATCCGACCACGAATATCGATGGTGAAGCCGGCCTCGAATTCGATCCGCTGATATTCGAAGTCGAAGTCGTTCGCGGTGCGCCTGAAGGTGACAGCCTCGCAACCGCATAGGGCTCCGAGCACGGTATGAAGCGGCGAAGGTCCCTCGCCGGTGCCGCCGTGGGCTACCGGCTCGTCGGTCGCGAAGTGCCCGAACTCACCGAAGTCGATGAACGTCATCATGTTGGCTTCTGTGGAGGCCTGCAGAGTCTTGCCGCGCAAGATTGGCTCGGTCAGTTCATCGATGTTCTTGATTTCGGTACCCAAGGTCAGGCGCCTCCCGTCATTAGTCCCGCTTCGGTTTCGGCCATCACCTCGCGGTGGCCGAGGTCGAGTGTCTTGATCCAACGCTGCTGGCCGGAAGTGAGAGCTATGAAGAAGCCGAGCTCGACTATCTCAGCGGGTTCGAAGTTGCGGTTGAGCCGCTCCCACATCTCATCGGTGGCAAGCCCGGCGTCCCACACGATGGAGTCTGTGTAAGCCAGAGCAGCCTTCTCGCGTTCTGAGTAGGTGTCTGACTTCTCGAACATCAGGAGGTCGGCGTAGTGATCTTCTTCGACCTCGGCATCGACAGACCGCTGCGCCGCGCAGTACCCGCAATCGACAGTCTTCGTGACGTAGACCCGGCACAGCTCTTTGAGCTCGTGCTCGACCACACCGTCGACGAATGTGTCCATCCACGCCTGCGTGAAGCTCTTGAGAACGGCGGGCACGTGGGCCCGGATGGCTTGGCTTTCCGGACGAGGCGTTCCGACCTGTCGCGCCCTGTCGAGGGCAGCAAGAACCTCGGCGTCATCGATCTGCGAGAGATCTGGGTAAGGGATACGGGCCATGTCACCTTCCTTGGTTCGAGGCTCGATAGTAGCCCTGCAATCGATTGCAGGTCCCGGGGCGTGCCGCTGGCCTCATATCTCGCGCGGAGCCGTCTCCGGGATGACAACAAAGCCGAGAACAATCACGAAGGCCACAAACACCAGCAACGGCAGTGCCGCCCAGCCCCGACCGAACGCTTCATAGAGCGCACCCCCTGTAAGAGGTGCGAGTAACAGGGCGATGTCTCCGGTCAGCCTGAACACGCCGAGCCGCCTCCCCAGCTTCCCACCCTCGTTCAGATCGGCAAGCATCGTCGCCCCGACGTTCACAGACGACGACCCGACAGAAAAGAGCACGATCGCCATCCACCACGCCGCCGTCGAGCCGACGGTTGCGAAAATAGCTAGCGCAACGAACTGGACGATCAAGCCGGGGAACAACGCAAGACGCCTGGAGTACCGATCCGAAACCCAACCACTGAGTAGGGCTCCGACGAGACGCAAGAGTCCGCCAACCCCGATGGCGACGCCGATCGTGGCAACGTCGAGCCCCAGTTCCGCGTCCCCGACAATTGGAATCAGCGTCTGGATGAGCGCTGCGCCGATACCGAACTGGGCCCCAGGCAGTAGGTAGATCGCGACAAGCACCGGCCTGGCGATCGGTTTGAGTGATGCCGGAGGCGACCTGCGTTCTATGGTCGTTGCGCGTACCGATGGCGCGATCAGCACCACCGCGACAACAACGCCGAGGACGGCGGCGGCGAAGAAAGCCGCCCGCCAATCGAGGAACTTGGCGACAAAACCGCCGTACGTGGGACCGATCGCCTGGCCCACCATCAAGGCTGCGGCGAATCCAGACATGGCGATACCGCGCCGGTGCCGAGGCGCATCGGCAAAAGCGGCAATCCCAGTGGTGTTCGTCCAAGCAGATCCGACTCCGAGAAGGAACGATGCCAGATAGGCGACTGAACTGTTGGGAGCGAGGCCCCCGACCAGGGAAGCGCCGGCAACGATCAGCGCGCCGACACCCAACATGGCACGCGCCGGACGATGATCGGTGAGACGACCCGCCGGGATGTCTGTGAGGATTCGCCCGAGAGCAAACACCGCGACGAACGCCCCGAGCGCCGTCGGTGACATGTCAAGCTCGCGCCCCAACTCGGGGAGCAGCGGTGCTCGCACAAAGGCGGCGACGGTTATGAAAAAGATGCCCGCCGCAATAGGACCGAAGTAGACGGAACCGACTGGGCCCGATTTCGATGTGCTCAACGCGGCCGAGCTGTGGAGGAACGAATGATCAGTGTCGGTTCCAGCTTCACAATCGGAGCAACGTCACCATCGTCGCGCATCAAGGCGAGCAGGGTCCTGGCAGCTATCCCGCCCATTTCGCGATACGGCACTCTGACTGTCGTGAGCGGGGGCTGCAGCACGTCGACAAACGGCATGTCGTTGTAACCGGTGACAGATACGTCGTCCGGTGTCCGCAGGCCGGCTCGCTGTAGCGCCTTGAGTGCCCCCAACGCCAGAAGATCGTTGGCTGCGATCAGCGCAGTCAGCTCGGGGTGGCGGCCCATGAGAGCGGAAGCCGCATTGTCTCCAGGCTCCACGCCAAACCAGGCGGATTCCTCAACCTGATCATCGGCTGCCAGGCCGTGGCGAGCCGTGTGTGACCGGAACGCGGCTGCCCTTCCCGCTCCGGTTGAGACCCGGCTCGGGCCGGCAATGTGGCCGATCCGGGTATGGCCTAGTCCGACCAGATGATCGACGGCGAGCTCGATTCCGGCTTCGTCGTCGCCGACGACGGCAGGTGTGCTCCCGCCATCGGCATCTCGATTGACCAAAACAACAGCCACGCCCTGCCCTTCGATTGCGGCGGCCACGTCGCTGCCAAGTTCGGCCGTTGCCAGAATCAGCCCATCGACCCGGCGATCCATGAGCGAAGAGATCACAGCCTCGGTGTGCTCCAATTCGTTGTCTGTGTTGCCAATGAGGAGCGTGTAGCCCTCTAGGCCGAGCGCAGCTTCTGCGCCACGGACCAAAGGAGGGAAAAGGGGGTTCTCGAGGTCGGGAACGATGATCCCAACAGTGAGCGTCTTGTCCGTGCGGAGTCCCCGGGCGAGAGGATGGGGCCGGTAACCAAGTTCCTTGGCAGCTTGCAGCACCTTCTCGACCGTCTTGTCCGAGACGACACCACGTGTTGCGGCGTTAAGAGCCCGCGAGGCAGTGGAGGCATGAACTTGAGCTGCCTTGGCGACATCGA
>JAHEJX010000048.1 GCA_024638645.1 Actinomycetes bacterium | reverse complement strand
GCGACCGTGACGGCGCCGGCGTGTGGCGTCAGCTCGACGTGACGCCGCGATACGGCCGGGTCGTCGACCAACACGCCCGAGCCGGCACGGCCGACCTCGAGCGGCGCCACCAGCGCGATGTGAAGTGGGCTTCGCCCGGGTTCGGAGATCACGACAACTGGAACCTGGCTCAACTCGCCCCCTGCACACATCCATCGGCATTGGCGCCACTCAGGAAACGCCGCTGCTGCTCGGCGTCGAAGGTCCCCTGCGACTTCTTACAGGCGGCCTCGAGACTCAACAGATTCCAGACGTGAACGGTGCCATCGATGCTCGCGGAGACAAAGGTGGAGTCGCCAAATCCGGCGGCCAAGCTCCACGCGTCGTCCCCGTGGCCCTTAATGGCCGAACCGAGCTGGCGGTTGAGCAACACATCCCACATCCGCACGTTGCCTTTGCGGTCAAGGCTCGCAACGGTGACCTCGTCTACGAATACGACGGCGGTCACTTCCGAGTCGTGAGGCGTCAGCGAACCAACGGGGTCCAGCGTCGCAACGTCCCAGATGGTCACGACTTCGTCTGCACTCGCGGTGGCCAGGAGTTTCCCGTCGAGGGAAAACGCCAGATCCCAGATGGTGTTGTCATCCGCCGCAAACGGTCGGCTTGTCAATTCGCCGGACCCAAGGTCATAGATCCTCACCGTTCCCCGGCGGTCTGCCGACGCAAGGCGGCCGTCGTGTGTTGCCAACGCGGTGACACCCCCGTCGTGGGAGTCGCCCAACTCCCGCTGTAGTTCGCCTGAGGAATTCCAGGTGCGTACGAATCCGTCCTCGCCACCAGTCGCCACGATCTCGCCTTCGATGGCGATGGCGGCAATCGGGCCGGTGTGAGCGCCTTGTTGTTCGGTGACTACCTGGCCAATGCTGACGTCGTTGAGCCACCACGCGCCGTCGGCACCGCCTGATACGAATCGATCTCCCGCGGCGTTGAATGCAAGCGCCGTCACCGGTCCGCTGTGGCGAGGCTCTGGCAGAGGCGTTCCCGTGACCGATGCGGGCGGGTAAAGGACGATGACGCCATCATTGCCGCCTGTGATGACTGTGCCACTCGGCGCAGCCGCCACCGAAGCCACACCCCCGGCTTGCGCCTCCAGGGTCACGTTCCTAGCGGCAGTTGGGGGAGTCCACGCTCTGATTGACTGGTCGGTCGATAGCGTGATGAGCTCTTCGCTGCCCCTAGTGAGATCCATGTCGACGATCTCGCCGCCATGGCCCGGCGGGGTTAGCTCCAAGGCCCGTGTTTCAGGATCCCACACGCCGATTCTGCCGTCTTCGGTACCGAGGAGAAGCCGGTCACCGGAAAACTGGATGGCTGCGCCGTTCTCGGATTGCCCTGCGTACGCCTGTGCCACGGGCTCACCGTTCCTGTTCCACACTCGAACGGTCCCGTCGCTGCTCGACGTAGCGAAATTGCTGCCGGCCGAATCAAAGCGGATGTGCCAGACGTCGCTGGTATGTGCATTGAACATCTCGAAGAGGGGCAGGCGTGATGATCGATCCCAGCCGTGGATTTCTCCCCGGCCATTGCCGGCGAGAATCGCAGCGCCGTCTGGGCTGTATACAACGCTGAGGAAGTCGCGGGTTATCTCAATGAGTGGCTCGCCGACGGGGCTGCCGTTGACAGCGTCCCACTCTTGAATCTTCCCGTCCTCGCTGGCCGACGCCACAGTGCGATCGTCGGGAGAGAGTGCGATGCGCCAGATAATCCCGGCATGGTTAGCCAACGTCGCCGGGGGCCCCGGCTCCGTGGGGCGAGTCACGTCCCAACGACGGATCGTTCCGTCATTCGAGGCTGAAATCAGGCTCCCACCGTCTGAGGTGAACGCGATGTCGTTCACTGCCCCGCCGTGACCGTCGAGTGGCTCTGTGATGGGTCCGCCCAGCATGGGCTCCCAGAGGCGGATCGTCCCATCGCGATATCCGGCTGCGACGAGCGATCCGTCAGGAGCGACCGCCACCGACAGCGCATCGCCAACTCCGACGTTGGAAGCTGCCGGCGCCAGCGGGGCGTCGGCAAGAACTCGACTGGCCTCGACAAGTGCGGACCTGGCCTCGAATGAGTCGCTCTGACCGCGCACTATCGCCTCGACTGCGAGTGCCAGCGCAAGGCGGGGATTGTCCTCTGCGAGGTTGAAAGCTTGCGCCGCCAGGGACTGAGCGAAGCGATCGTTGGACTGGCGGGATGCGTTGAAGGCAGCCAATCCGGCGATAGCCGCAACGATTGTCAGCACGCTCAATACGGCAATGGCGCCAGTCCGTACTTTGCGGGACCGGGCCGCCGCCCGATCCTGTTCAGCCAGTGCCTTGTCGCGAGCTTCCCGGCTCGCATCCAAGAAGACTTGATCTGACGGCTCGAGAACGTCTGGCTTCGTCTCGGCCCATTCGAGCGCCGATGCCAGGGGCGTCCCACGGTATAGAAGGTCTTCATCGTGGTCCTGCTCAATCCATTCGACCGCTGCTCGTGCGATGTGTTGGCGCATCCGAAGATCGTCACGGCTCTCGTCGATCCACTGCCGCAGCCGGGGCCAGGTGCGGATTAGAGCTTCGTGGGCGATCTCGACGGTGTCCTGCGAGACCGTGAGCAAACGAGCTTCAGTCATCAGCTCGACGACGCCATTCATGATCTCGTCGCTTGGGTCGAGGTCCGCGGTCCTGAGCGCTCGTTTTGTGTCGGCCGTACCTTCGCCTGGGTTCACCAGACGCAACATCAGCCGTCGCACCGCGGTGCGTTGCGCCGAGTCGAAACGATCGTCGAAGAGAGCGTTGGCGGTTTGTGCGATTGCGCCGCTCACTCCGCCGGCTTGGCGGTAGCCGTCGAGTGTCATCATCGATCCGCTGCGCCGCCGCCAAGTCTCCGCTAGAGCATGAGAGACGAGCGGCAGTGTTCCCGGCTCTGCCCCGCCTTCCTCGAGGACTGCATCGACCACTCCGGCCTCGATCACCAGACTGGCCCTTCTAGCGGGTTCCTCGACAGCCTCACGCAGCTCGGCACGGGTCATCGGTCCGACGAGGACCTGGTTCTCCGTGATCTTGTCTGCGAGCCACGGGAACGATGCGCATGCACCATAGAAATCAGCACGTACCGCAAGCACGATCCGCATCTTGCTGTCGACCGGGTCAACCAGTGCCGCCAGCGCTTCTACGAACGCTTGCTGCCCGGCTCGATCCGGCCCTTGCGTGAATAACTCTTCGAATTGATCAATGACGAGGATGGCACCGGATGATCTGGAGGTAATTGTTTCGGCGAGCAGTCTCCCGCGGTTGGCTTCCGCCGCGAGCTCGGGCCCACTCAGATGTTGCGCTGACTGCTGAGTAGCCACATTCACCAGTTTCGAAAGCTGGTAGGCAAGCTCGCCGACCGGATCGGCGCCGGGGGTCATGAGGCCGATCGGCCACCGCTCGCTGCCGCCGAGGGCTCCGGCAGCGGCAGCGGGGATCAGTCCCGCCCTGACCAGCGAGGATTTGCCGCTGCCTGAAGGGCCCCCGACGACCAGCATCCGCTTGACGCGCAGCCTTGCCAGCAGATCGTCGACGAGCTGGGTTCTCCCAAAGAATCGGTCGGCATCTTCAGGCTGAAACGACGAGAGTCCGAGGTATGGGCTCTCGTCACGCCGTCTCAATCCGGAAACGGGAGCCGCGACCGTTCCGCCGGCGAGACACTCGAGCGCCGCATCGCGCCATGCTTCCATGTTGCGGAACCGGTCACTGCGGGCCTCAGCCAGGCCTCGGACGAAGAATGCGCGCCACTTCTCGTCGAGTCCGGCACTGGCGGCAACCAATGCTGTTGGGTTGGGCGGGGGAGTGCCCACGACGCACTCCCACAGCACTCCGGTGGCCGCGAATACGTCAGTTTCCGGACCGACCGTGCCGGCTATGTCGATCTGTTCCGGAGCCATGTAGTTGGCAGTTCCGCCGATGATGCTCACCTCGGCGGAACCTTCTCGGGCTGTGTCTTTGGCCAACCCGAGGTCTCCAATGAGTACGTGTTCGTCCGCGCCGAGGAGGCCTGAGCGGACGGAAGTTGCCCGATGCGCCCGATCGTCGCCCGCCTTCGTGGCATGGCGCACCATGAGGTTCTTCGGGTTTATGTCGCGATGAACAACACCCTGGCCGTGAAGAGCGCCAAGTCCATCTGCGAGGACTCGCACTAGAGCTTCGCCGCTGGCGAGGTCGAGACCCGCAACGCTGCGAGATCGCAACCGGTCCGCGAGCGTGCCGGCGTCGGCGAACTCCATCACGAAGTACGGTCTGCCGTCTTCGAGCTCGCCGATATCGTGAACCGTCACCAGGCTGTCGCTACGGACCTTCCGCAGCAGCCGAGCTTCTTCTAAGAAGCGGTGTCGGATCTCATCATCTGTGAGCCATTGCTCGAGCAGCACCTTGATTGCGACACTGTCGTCGAGTGATTCGTCGTATGCACGAAAGACGCGGGCGAATCCTCCGACGCCGAGTGTCGTCTGAACCTTGTATCGACCAACCCGGTCGAGTGCGCCGGGTTGCGGCCCGCTCGTCAGAGCTCGGCTCCGACGTCCATACAGTCAATGGCGGCTGAGTCGATCACTGCGTGATCACGATCCGCCGCCGTGACGCATAGCGTGGTTGATGCGCCCCGGTTGGCGACGGATGCCCCGCTCTCGGTGATGTATGTCGGGTATGCATCTGTTGGGCTCCAGTCGCCCTGAACCAGTCCGTTGGCCTCGGCGTCACTGCTCACCTCGGCGGCTGTGAAGGTGTCCCAGTAGATGTGGATGTGATTGCGAGACACGTCCGGGGCAAAGTTCGCCTGCCAGGTGACCTCGAGCTCGTCGCCTGACTTGACGACTTCGAGGATCTCAATCGTGCATCCTGCGGCCGGACACGCGTTGGCCACTGGTGCATCAGATGTTGTCGGCGCCGAAGTGCCCCCGTCACCCTCATCGTCGCCGCAAGCGGCGAGCCCCAGGACGACCAAGGCTATGAGCGCCAGAAGCAGTCGTGACAGCTTCTCCATACTTCCTCCCAAAAAGTGCGGTTTGTTCGACCTTCAACTCGTCCGAGCCTACGCGGGCGCATGAGACGTTGCAGCCGAAGGTTCCCCGACAAGACGCTGGAGCTGCCGCCGTGATACAACGAACTGCCAACGTGTCCGGTTGACCGGAGTAGGGTCGCAAGACGGAGGTGCGCCATGGATATCAACACGATCGACCGCGACGAACTCAAGGCGAAGCTCGACAGCGGCGATGACTTCAAGCTCGTGATGGCTCTCAACGAATGGGCCTACCGCGCCGAGCATATTCCGGGGTCGGTCCATTTTCCTTCGATTGAATCGGCCCTGGCATCGCTCAACACGGACGACGACATCGTTGTGTACTGCTCGGATCCGGCGTGTGCCGCGAGCAAGTACGCGTACTTCGGGCTGGTTGAGCACGGGTACATCAATGTCCGCAGATACGAGGGTGGGCTCTCGGATTGGGTCGCCGCCGGCTACCCGCTTGCCGGGTCAACCGTCGGACACGACGGCCGTCAGTGAAGAGACGCAAAGCTCAGTGATAGCCGATGCTGGATCTTGGCTAGACCAGCTTGGCTCATGGATCATGCACCAGACGTTGATGGGTGCCCTACTCGCAGAGTGGTCCGTTGGCCACAGCGGGTGACTATGGGTAGGGTTAGGCCCGTGGTTTTGGAGGTGTGGTTGGGGCCTATCCGCTCTGACCTTCATGGGAAAGGGGAATCTGTCGTATGAGACGACGGTTACTTGTGTTCCTGTCCGCGCTGGCAACAGTGTTGGCAGTAATACCTGCGGCAACGGCTGGAAATAGCAGCTCGTTGACCGCGCTTGCGCAAGATCGGGGGGGTGCCGCAGATCTGACTGTTGTCGGAGGCGGGATTACGGCGGGCGCCACCATTCATGTCGACGACGATCTGCTGAAAAGCAATGATCGCGTCCCGATTGTCATCAAACTGGACGAAGTGCCGGTTGCATCCTACGAGGGTGGAGTTGCCGGCTTTGCCGCAACAACTCCGCAACTCACCGGCGACACTCGCCTTGACGCCAATGATCTCGGCGTTCAGCGCTATCGGCGGTATCTAGCCGGCAAACATGCCGACTTCGCCAAAGATCTGAGTGCAACCATTGACGGTGCAGTTGTCGGACATAGCTTCGAGATGGTCATCGGTGGAATCTCTGCCGTTGTACCCGGAAGCAGCATCGCCAAGATCGCGAAGATGGACGGCGTCGTAGCTGTCTACGCGGACACTCTCAACCAGCTCAACACCGACACCAGCCCCGGCTTCATCGGTGCCGACGACGCGTGGGACGCTCTAGGCGGTCAGGACAACGCCGGCGAAGGCGTCATTGTCGGTGTCATCGACAGCGGAATCTGGCCCGAGCACCCCTCAGTCTCGGACCCGGATCCAGCCGGCGATGCCTACACGGCTCCTGCACATTGGGCCGGCAGCGGTACGGGCGATGGCTGTGACTTCGGCAACACCGCGTTCAACCCAGACGATGCTCCGTTCACTTGTAATAACAAGCTGCTCGGTGCATATGACATGCTGGCGACGTACAACGCCGTTATCGGGCTGATTCCGACCGAGTTCGACTCGGCCCGTGACTCCAACGGACACGGCACCCACACCTTGACCACGGCTGCCGGCAACGGTGGCGTGGAAGCCACGCTTCTCGGCGTGCCGCGTGGGACCGTCTCAGGGATCGCGCCACGAGCTTCTGTGGTCATGTACAAGGGTTGCGGCCTGCAGGGCTGCTTCAGCTCTGACACATCGGCCTCGGTTGCCCAGGCAATCCTCGATGGTGTTGATGTCATGAACTACTCGATCAGCGGTGGCGGTTCACCGTATTCCGACGTTGTTTCACTGGCGTTCTTGGACGCTTACAACGCCGGCATGCTGGTCAACCCGTCGGCTGGCAACTCTGGCCCGGGTGCCGACACGGTCGCTCACCGCGAGCCGTGGACGCTCACCGTTGGCGCCAGCACCACAGATCGTCACTTCCTGTCGACGGTCGTTTTGACCGCAGACAACGGCGACACGCTCGAGATGACGGGTGCATCCGTCACCAGCGGCATTGCCGTGGATACTCCGGTGGTCTTCCCGCCGGCCGGTCCCGGCGACCTGTGTCTGACGCCTTTCGCACCTGGCACGTTCAGCGGCGAGATCGTGATCTGTCAGCGCGGCGCGATCGCTCGTGTCGCCAAGAGCTTCAACGTGGCTGAAGGCGGCGCTGGTGGATTGTTGCTGCACAACCCTGTTGCTCAGGGTCTTGCAACTGACAACCACTTCATCCCGTCCGTCCACTTGGAGAACAATGACGGCGATGCGATGTTGGCATTCATGGCCTCACACACTGGTGTGACCGGCACGATGACCGACGGCACGGCTTCGACCGTTCAGGGCGACAAGATGGCAGCGTTCTCGAGCCGTGGTGGTTCGAACCAGACGCTTGGCATCTCGAAGCCTGACGTCACTGCGCCTGGAGTGCAGATTCTGGCTGGTCATACACCACTGCCAGAGGACCAGAATGGTGGCCTGCCGGGCCAGCTGTTCCAGTCGATTCAGGGCACATCAATGTCAGCCCCGCACTCGACCGGCTCTGCTGCGCTCGTGAAGGCAGCGCACCCTGATTGGACCCCTGGTCAGATCAAGTCGGCGCTCATGATGTCCGCAACGCAGGACGTTGTTAAGGAAGACGGCGCAACTGCCGGCGATCCGTTTGATTACGGTTCCGGACGCATTCAGCCCGCTGAGGCGTTTGGTGCACGTGTCACCATCTCAGAGACCGGTGCCAACTTGTTGGCGCTCGAAGACGAGCTCTGGAATGCGAACTACCCAAGCCTGTACATCCCGGTATTCGCGGGACAGAACACGGTGGCCCGTACGTTCGAGAACATGACGGACAGGCGCCAGGTGTACGACTTCGAGATCATTGCTCCGAGCGACCTCAGGGTCCGCTTCGGCACGGTCATCGATGGCAGGTTCTTCCTCAAGAAGAACGGCCAATTCGGCGTGCGCCCAAGCAGCTCGAAGACCCACCACATCAAGGTGGACGGCCGTGATCTAGAAGTGGGCGAGACCCGCCACGCTTGGATCATCATGGAGAACCAGCGCGGTGGCGAGAGGCTCGTCTTCCCGATCACTGTGGTTCGCCAGCAGGGCGGCGTGACTCTCGAGAAGGAATGTGCACCTGCGAGCATCGGACTCGGCGATTACACGTCGTGCACGATCACTGCTGAGAACACCACGTTCGAAACGCAGACGGCGAACATCGCCGACAGGCTCCCGAGGCAGCTGCGGCTTGATCGCAGTTCTGTGGAGGGTGAGACCAAGATCAAGCGCAATGGCACGATCCGTTTCATCGGCCCACTCGACGCCGCACTACCGCCGGCACCTGATGTTGCGGTCGATCCGCTGGCATCTCCGTTCGGCTACGTCAGCCTGTCAGGGCTCGGCGTTTCACCGTTTGGTGCGTCGGACGAGAGCATCACCAACTTCAGTGGCCTGCCGCCATTCGAATACGGTGGCGAGCTGTACGACTCGGTCGGAGCCGTCTCCAACGGCTACTTGGTGGTTGGCGGAGGCACGGGCGCCGATGTTGACTTCATCAACACCGACCTTCCGGATCCGGCTGTTCCGAACAATGTCCTGGCACCCTTCTGGACCGACCTGAACCCGGCTGCAGGAGGTGCGCTTTATGCCGCCATCCTGAGCGACGGGGGAGGGAACATCTGGACCGTCATCGAGTGGGAGAGCGTTCCCAACTTCGGTGACGGCGAGACCAACACCTTCCAGGTGTGGCTCGGTGCCGCTGCCAACGGCGGAGGGGAAGATATCTCCTTCACGTACGGCGCGGACATTTCCGACGGCGACGGTGGATTCCTCACCGTCGGTGCCGAGAACGGATTCGGCACCGAAGGCGGAACCGTCTACTTCGATGGCGTCGGTTCACCACCGGCACCTTCGTTCCCGGTAGGCACCTATGAGGTCGACGTGTTCTCCGTTCCGGGGGCACCCGGCGGGATCGCTGAGATCACGTTCATGGCCGAAGGGGTCAACGTAGGTAATTGGACCAACTATGTGAAGATGTGGAGCAGCGCATTCCAGGGCAAGGCCTGGGCGACCGCATCAGGCGAAGTCACCAATGGTGGCGGAGGCTGATCCACTAGCTACACAGCAATCGACCGAGAAGGGGGCCGGGTTTCCGGCCCCCTTCTCACGTCATCCCCCAGATCCGAATGAGGGAGTGGCCCTGATGGCTCGGCCTGGTCGAGCCGGCACCATCAGGGAATGGAATCTCGAGCCGAACGCAGCATCCCGTGGCGGCCGATGCTCCGGTTCTTCCTCGGTATGGGAATTGCTGTTGCCCTCGGCTACGCAGCCGTCATCTTCCTCTTCTTCGGCATAATCCTGGTCACCGGGTGCTTCTGGGCATGCAACCAGCCCGATCCTCAGCCGGTGCTGGGGCTCACGGCGTTCATTGGCGCCGCCGCCTCTGCAGGCGGAGTCGTCACGTCCGTGGTGGCGGCCCTCGTCGGGAGGCGCGCTCCACTACGAACTGTGTTTGTTCTGGCGACCGCGGCCGCTGCGGTGTTCCTCGTAGTCAGTTTCGTGACGGGATAGATGACTTCGCTCGGGTCGGCCTGCTGGCTATCTATCGACGTTCTTGCACAGGAATGGCCCGGCGTCACCCTCGCCGCCATGATAGAAGTAGGTCGAGTTGCCGTGGATGAGGACAGCACGAGAGCCTTCGACCTGAACTTGGATGTAGGCCATTCCAGGCTCCGGGCATCCGAGCGCCCCGTCCGGCCACACGACGTGTTCAGCAACGGCCACTGTGATTGCTGACTCGTCGACGCCGAGGAGCTGTGCCAGATCGGCGACCGCGGCATCGGCGAAAGGCTGAAGCGCTCGCGGAATCTTGGCCGCCGGCTGTTCGGGCAGCGGAGCTCCGGGATCCGGCTCGGAGCTGACGGGATCGACCGGTTCAATCGTTACGTCACCTGGTTGCAGTGACGTCGGCGGAGTCCTGTCCTGCGATTGCGTAGTCGTCGTCGGATCGCCGTTGCCGGCTTCCGGCCCGGCCCCACATGCAGCCGCAACGAGGGCAAGCAGCGCTATCACCCAGACGATCCTTCCTTTGATCATTACTACCTCCTCGCCATTGTGACGTAGCGGAAGCCAGTTCGGTTCCATGTCTTAGACTCCGCCGATCGCCGCTCGTGAACCATTGATCACCCGTGATTTCTCGCTGGCGTGGATGGGCAGTCTCTTCCAAGGCGTGTCCTGGTCGCTGTTCATCCACCTGCCGGGATTTCTCTTCGACCTCGGCGCATCCGAAGCCGAGATCGGCGTGTTGTTTGGCGTGTCTGCAATTGCGGCGATTGCGGTGCGGCCTCCGGTTGGCCAGGCCCTCGATCGCTATGGGCGCAAGCCGCTGATTCATATCGGCAATGCGGCCAATATCGGCTCGATCCTGCTGTACCTCACCGTCAACAGCCTCGGCCCTTGGCTGTATGTCGTGCGGATTGTCCACGGCGCCGGCCTCGCCATGCTCTTCAGCGCATTCTTCACGTACGGAAGCGATGTTGTTCCGGCATCGCGTCGGACCGAGGGATTTGCGTTGTTCGGCGTATCGGGACTGCTGCCTCTGGCGGTCGCCGGAGTCCTGGGAGACTTTGTCCTCTCGGTGGCCGGGTTTACTCAGCTCTTCCTGGTAGCGGCAGGCGCTGCTGTCATGGCGGGTATCTTCGGGCTGCCACTCCCGGAGCGGCGGCCCAGTCTGAGCGAAGGTCGCCAGCGCGGAGGATTCGTGTCCGTCATCAGGGCCCCGAGCTTGGCTCCGCTGTGGCTGATGACAGCCGGTTTGGCATTTGTGCTCACGACTTACTTCACCTTCTTGAGGACCTATGTCGACGAAACCGGAATCGGTTCGGTTGGCCTTTTCTTCGCCGTCTACGGCGGTGCAGCCGTCTTGCTGCGCATCATCTTCGGCTGGGTGCCGGATCGGGTCGGGCCCAAACGGGTCTTGTATCCCGCTATGGCTTCGCTCGCCGTCGGATTCATCGTTCTGACGTTCGCGGCAGGAAACGCACATATAGCCCTGGCCGGGCTGCTGTGCGGAGTTGGCCACGGCTATGCCTTCCCGATTCTGTCCGGGATGGTCGCCTCGCGGGCACCCGATGAGGATCGCGGCTCTGCGATCACATTCTTCACGGCACTCCTGGATGTGGGGCTGCTCGTCGCGGGGCCGGTGCTCGGTTGGATCATCACTTGGCAGGGCTACTCGGCGATGTTCACGTTCTCAGCATTCTTCATCGGAGTCGCGACAATCGCCTTCGCCGTCTGGGACGCCCACATGCTGCGCACACACGAACCCGCCGTCGCATAGGGTTGCCAACATGGCGATAGAGAGCGAAGACCTGTGACGCAGTTTGTAGATGTTGCCGGATCGCGCATGGCATACGACAGCGCAGGCTCGGGACCCGACCTCGTGTTCTTACACGCGGGAATCGCCGACCGCACCATGTGGCGTCCGCAGATCGAAGCGTTCCGTGATCGATACCGCATCACCACACCGGACGCGCGCGGCTTCGGAGAGTCTCCGATCGGCACCGCGCCCTTCTCGCGACGCGACGATTGGGTTGCGGTGATGGATGCCGCCGGAATCGAAAGAGCGACTCTCGTGGGATGCTCAATAGGTGCCGGGTTTGCCCTCGATCTTGCGATCGAGAGCCCGGACCGGGTGGAGAAGCTGGTGCTGGTGGGTGTGACACCTGCCGGCTTCGAAGGGCAAGACGATGCTCTCCTCGCTGAGGCATGGCCGAAGATCGACAAGCTCATCGAGGCGGGCAAACTCGAGGAGGCCGGAAGACTCGAAGCTCGGCTCTGGGTCGACGGGCCGCGGCGGCCGGAGGGCGCTGCACCTAGCTGGTTGAGCGAAGCCGTGGTCGAGTGGTCCGTGCCCATCAACAGCATCAGTGATTGGGGAGATTCTCTCCAGCTCGATCCGTATGCGATGTTTCGTCTCGACGAGGTCGAAGCGCCAACGCTCGTGATCGTCGGTCTCGAGGACGCTGAGGTCGTCATCGAGGGGTGCCGACAGACCGCGGCGGGAATCACAAACGCCCGACTGGTAGAGCTGGAAGGAACCGCGCACCTTCCGAGTCTTGAAGTACCGGAAGCATTCAACGCCGTGCTCGCAGACTTCCTCGAGTAGCTCGAGGCATGGTCGGTCCGGCCGGGCCTCCTGGTTGTTTTCGGCCGTGGCTGACAGCCGAGCTGTAGCGAAGCCAACCATCGCCGAAGGTAATTCGGTCGCCTAGTGGCTGCCGGATCGGTGCAGTCCATCCTGGGTTATCGCCAACCAAGAGTGACTAGGCCTTCTGACCTATTTCCAATTAGCCCTTCCGAATGGCACATCCTGTGGATAGTTTCGTAACATCGGGTTAGCGCGCACGTTGCAGATGAGGTTTACGCGCTTTGGGGAAGGTAGGCAGGCACATGGACGAGGCTGACATGACGCCGGACGTATCCGGGCGCGAGTCGGTCGGAACCAGCGGCCGGGGCAAGGCATGGGTCGTTCCCGCGATGGGGCCGATGGGCGAAGCAACTGCCCGCGCCCTCGGCGCCCCGCCACCATCGTCAACAGCGGTGATAACAGCCGACCGTGATGAAACCGTACGCGAAGCGGTTGAAGACTGGACTAGGCGGCTCGTCAACCTCGATGGGCGCAACCGCATGCTCTACTTCCGGGAACTGCGCCGGGGAACGCTCGAGATAACGCCGACACGTCTGGGTGTCAAGTCTGCCGGAGTCGACAAGCTCCTAGTCGAGGGCGCAGCTGCACTTGGCGAGATCTTCGAGCCGGACGCGCTCTCTGATGCAGCTCTACGAACACTGGCACTGGCCGCCAAGGCGCGTTCGAACTTCGAAGAGAAGGGTCTCGCCACTCTGTATGTTGGGCACTCTTTCGCTACCTGGGAGCGCCGCGATGGTCATACTCCGCGAGCCCCGGTAGTAATGATTCCGATCCGGATCCGCCTCGACAGCGCAGGAGGGCAAGACGCAGTTGTCGAGATTCGTGGGCCGGCTGAGGTGAACCCGTCACTTGTCCATGCGATGCGTGTGGATCTCGGCCGCGACCCATACCCTGATGCCGACGACCGACCCGACGATTTTCGTGAGTGGCTGCACGCGATTGCTGAGGCGTGCCGCGACCTCTCCAGATTCGCCATTGATGATCGCGTGTTCCTCGCCAACCTCGAGTTCTCCAAGCTGCCAATGGTCAACGACATGGAGCAGCATCTCGAGTTGCTCGTCGCAAACGACGTGGTAGCTGCAATAGCCGGCGATTCAAGGGCACTCGCCGCCATCAACCTCGGTATCGAGGTTGCTGAGGATCTTCCGGATCGGACTCCACCGGAAGAAGAATTCTTGGTGTGCGACGCCGATGCAAGCCAGACCCTCGCCCTCAATGCAGCCATGCGAGGCCAGAGCCTGGTGATTCATGGCCCGCCCGGCACCGGCAAGAGCCAGACGATTGCCAACCTGATCTCCTCGCTGGCCGCGGTTGGAAAGGCCGTCTTGTTTGTCGCCGAAAAACGCGCCGCCATTGGAGCTGTGACCCGCCGCCTAGATGCAGCAGGGTGCGGAGAGTTGGTGCTCGACCTTCACGATGGCTCGAGCCGTCGCCAGGTTGTCAAGAGCCTGCACGAGTCGATCCGCGGCATCGGACCCAACGCGGGGATCGATGTGGTCGCTGCCCACTCCGACCTGTGGTCGTCGCGCAAGAAGCTGGCCGGCCACCGTTTCCAGATGCACGCGCCTCGTGAACCGCACGGCCTGAGCTTCTCGGAGCTGCAGGCGATGGTCGGCACTCCCGACCACGAAATCACCGGCGTGCGCATACCAAGCGATGTCCTCACGAAGTGGACCGCCGAAGGCCGGATCGAGGTGCAGGAGCTAATTGCCAGGTGGCACGTGCTCGTAGACCGTATGGAAAGCGATGAATCGGGTCTATGGGCAGGCTCGCTCATCCGTACCGAGGAAGACGCCGAAGAAGTCAAGTCGGCGGTCCAGACGCTGCAATCGCGACACGTACCGGCTGTGGAGGACGCATTTGCGGCAGCACTTGGCGACCTTCACCTGCCGTCGAACCTCGACATTCCCATTGACCAGTTCGCCGTGGTCATTGCCGACATAGATGCCATATCCGGTCGCTACCAGCCAGAGTTCTTTGCGATGGCCGAGGAGCTGGCGACAGCACTGGCTCCCGCCGAGAAGTCGCCAATTGGTCGACTCCTCGGCTCGATGTTCAGTGGTGCATACCGCAACGCAAAACGTCGCCTCGCTGATTTGGCGAACGGCCCGGTCGACCAGCGAGCCGTGTTGCGCGACGCTCGCAGAGTGGCAGCTCATCGTCGCCAATGGGCGGAGTGGCTCGGCACCGAGCCGATGCCCGTCAGAGCAGCCGGCGCAGGAGCGTTGACTACTGCTCTCCGTGAGTACACGACAGCCCGGACCATTGTTGAGCAGAAGGTGCCGGCCGCGGCCGCCACCGACAGCTTCGCCACCGAGAGGCAAGTACTTCTCGAGATGAGCGACCGGCTGGACCTGGCTGATGCCAGAGCCGAGTTGGCGCTCACAGAGTTCACCATCACCGACTACGGCCTCGGGCCGTTGGTGCGTGACACGACCGCGGCGGACCGCCGAGAGAACGACATTGCCGACATGGCGATGCGGGTGTTTGCTGCGAGCGCGATTGACGCCATCACGTGGCAGGAACCTGAGCTAGCGATGTTCAGCGGCCGCACCCACGAGGCGGCAGCCCAGCAGTTCGCCAAACTGGACCGACGGCATTTGGAGGCGACCTCGCCGCGGGTCATGAAGCGAGTCGCCCAACGAGCCGCTCTCGTCATGAAGCAGCGACCGCGTGAATCAGCTCTGCTCCGCCACGAAATCGAGACCGGCGCCCACAACATGCCGGTACGCCAGCTCTTGGGGAGTATGACGTCTATTGCTCAAGCTCTGCGGCCGTGCTGGGCGATGAGCCCTCTGCTCGTATCGCGAATGCTTCCGGCCCATCACGACATGTTTGACGTGGTTATCTTCGACGAAGGCAGCCAGATCCTCCCGATTCATGCCGTCCCGTCGATTGCGCGAGCAGCTCAAGTGATTGTGGCCGGCGATCCGCATCAGCTTCCTCCGTCCGAGCAATTCCATGTCAGCGAGGCCCCGGAGGATCAGCCAGACGACGATGAACACCACGATGCTGCGACTGACGCAGAGTCTATTCTCGACGTGATGCGCGGACTCGTGCCCGAGCATCGCCTGCTCTGGCACTACCGCAGCCAAGATGAGCGCCTCATCAACTTCTCCAACGGCAACATTTACGAGCGGTCGCTCGTAACGTTCCCGGGTACCAAGCAAGGGACCGGCGTGCGTCACGTTCTTGCCGACGCTGTGCCGAAACATGCAGAGGGCACGTCGAGTAATCCGAGTGTCGTCCGCCAGGTAGTGGAGTTGATTCTGTATCACGCAGTCCACAAGTCGGATGAGTCGCTTGGAGTGATAGCGCTTGGCAGGCGCCACGCGACCGATATCTCGCGGGCTCTGCGAATCGCCCGCCTCGAGAGCGACATCGACTTTGGAGGCTTTTTCGAAGACAAGGGCGTAGAGCCCTTCTTCGTCAAGGTGATGTCCGACGCCCAGGGCGATGAGCGCGATCACATCATCGTCAGCATTGGTTACGGCCGGAACCCTGATGGAGACGTCGTGTATCGCTGGGGTGACCTGAACACCAGAGGGGGGCATCGCAGGCTGAATGTTGCCGCGACTCGCTCGAAGCGCCGAATGACTGTGGTCTCAGCTGTGTCGTCTGAGGACATTGATCCAGCCCGGACCAAATCGCGGGGCATGGATCTGTTGCGCGATTTCATTGCGTATGCGGAAAGCGGCGGCGAATCGATTCCTGGTCCCGACACGGGACCGCTGACTGCATTTGAGCAGTCCGTGCTGGAACGTCTGATCCGGGCTGGGATCCCCGTAGAGCCTCACTACGGCGGAGGACGGCACCGCATCGACTTCGCCGCCCTCGACCCGAAGTTCGCCAACCAACCGCTCCTCGCAATCGAGACCGACGGGGTTGGCTACAACTCCTCGGCAACGGCTCGCGACCGTGATCGGCTGCGACTCGAGGTCTTGGGCAACCGGGGCTGGCGTCATCACCGTATCTGGTCAATCGATTGGTATCGCGATCCCGACGGAGAAACCGCAAGGGTCAAAGAGGCTTGGGCCAACGCAGTTGCCTCTTCCGATGACAGGTCCGTTACGAACAAAGCCGGTAGCGACCGAGAGCGCCCGGTCGTCGCCGGCCGCGGTCGAAGCCCGATCGCGATCCGACGCACGGGAATCTTGGGCTACGAGCGTGACGAGCTCGTGAGGCTGATCAAGTGGATCCAATCGGACGACGAATACCGCAACGAGGACGAGCTCATGAATGAGGCCTTCAGAGTGCTCGGGCTCAACGCAGAGGCCCGCAATCATCGAGCCGACCGAGCCCTCAGGGGAGCGATTGCCGAAGCGCGGGTCGCCGACTAGCGCTCGTGAGTCTGTCACGTCGTGACATTTGGACCTACCGCGAAGCCGAAATGTCCGGTAGCCTCCTATGGAGCTCAGAAAGGGGAGACCCGTGGGCACCAAAGACCGTGCTCGGAAACCGCAGAAGCGGAAGGCACAGCACACCCTCAAGGAGAAGCGCGCCGCCAAGCGCGCCAAGCGTGAGGATGATCACAAGCCACACATGCCGGTCTAGGTTCTGAGCGGAGCTGCCAACGGCCCACCAGCTATCGGCCTCAGCCCGTTCGATACGCCTACGTCTTCGACACTTCGCTTGCTGATTGAGTTGAGCGCGTGGGTGGCGGGTCCCTGGGCCGCAGCCGAGATTTTCGATTCTGGATGGGCAGTGCTGCCGGCACTCGTTGTGTTGATGGGCTTGCCGTCGGTCTTCAACGTGGCGGGCGACAAGAACATCGAAGGCATATCCGTGCCGGGGGTGGTTCGCATCGCGATCGAGTCGTTGCTACTTCTGGTGGCCGTTGCCGCAACCTGGATCGTGTGGCCCTTGTGGGCCGCTGTCGTCGTTTCCCTCGTTGCGGTCGGCATGGTCGCCACCGGGCTTCCGCGCTATCGCTGGCTCGCCGCCGGCGCACCGCCGACCTCCTGACGCGGCCGGACCCTCCGCTGGGGAGGGCCCTGACCGATGCCTGGAGCTTGTGGAAGGGAGGAGAGGGAATATGCGCTCTTGCCCCGGGCGGGTATTCGGTTGTATGTCTTATCGACATCCTCAATATCGCCTGGCTTCATGAACGGACTGTGAGCACTGAGTGAGGATTGGCTAAGAACCGCGGGCGGGCACTTGTAACGAATTCCCCGATAGCGGACATCTCCCGGTTAGCGACACGTCCGCTACCAGGAGGAATCATGAAGAGGGCTTCGACACTTCTTGCGGCATTGGCCGTGACACTGGCTGCATGTGGTGGAGCAGGCGATACATCCCCGACGACGTCGGCCCCTGAGGCAACTCAGGCTCCGAGCACGACTGTTGCGGCCCCAACGAACGCACCCACCACAGTCGCGCCCACACCAGCGCCGACCGCGCCGACCACGACAACTGTTCCGACGACGACAGCAGCTCCGACCACCACGCCGGCGCCGTCTACGACGGTGGCAGCTGTTGACCTCGAATCAGTGCTGGCGGGCTCGGCAGTCGACGGCTGGTATCCGGTGCAGCCGGCGCGCTACGCGTCGGATCGGGTCAGCCCGGCGATCACAATCGACGTTGTCGAACCGCTGTGGTTCCAAGATGCCAAGAGCCTGATCATCCTGCGTGACAACAATGCTGCCGGCGATCCGGCGGTATTCATCACCAACTTCTACGGGATCATCCCTGCTGAAGACGTAGGTACCCATCCTCCGCACCGCGATGATCCGATTCCAGAGAACACAGTTGACATGCCGGCGGTTCTCGGCGATTGGATTGCCGCTACTCCTCAAGTCGTGTTGATGAATTCTGGATCTGTCACAGTCATGGGGAGCCCAGCGGAGTATTGGGACGTGACCGTCGACGCCACCGCTGGGACGACCTTCGAGTGTCCTTACGGGAACTGTGTTGCTGCCATGGTCTCTGAAGTGCTCGGCAACTTCGTCATGGGTGACAACTCCTACTTCCGGATCTACCAGCTGTCGGGTGGCGGCGCAGGCATCTACGTCTGGGCTGAAGCGCCGGCGTACGGCTTTGAAGCCATCAGCCTGTTGGCCGAGAAGATCATGGCCGGCTTCTCGCTGTCCTAGTCACGTGAAGTCCCGTTCGGCCGGGCCGGGCGTGTCGTGCGCACCCCGGCCGGGCGGGCTAGCCGTCCAGGCTCACACCCTCGCTGGCTGCGTACTCGGCGATTAGAGCATCGACCTGGTCGAGGATGCTCGCCTCGCGCAACCAGTGGGAGACCCCACCGATCACTGGATGAGGGTTGGGGATCTCGGGGTGTGCCACCGCTAGCCACTCAACGAACGGCCTGATCGCTGCGGCTTGATACGGAGTCTCGTTGAATCCTTGGCTGATCAGCCAAGTGACGATCTGGTCCTCCTCGAAGCGGATGGTGATGCGATCGTCCTGTGGGTCGGCACCTGCGATGGTCGACAGGTCGCTCGACAGTCTTCTCAAGCAGGTGATGGCTCCTCCAAGCAGCGGGCGGCAGTCGACGAGTTGCAGGGTTGTGTTTAGTGCCGCAGCCATGTCGAGCTGGAGTCGGAATAGCTCGTCGTCCCACACGAATGGCGGATCGTTGTCGCGTACAGTCGAGCGCTCGGCGTCGGCTGTGAACAGTGCCAGGAACCCGTCGACATCTCCAGCACTGAACAGGTCAGCAATGTCGTCGAGGACGACCTGGGCGGTCGGCGCAATGGTGGGCGTAGTTGTCGTGGTCGGCTCTGTGGTGGAGGTCGTCGTTGTCGTTGTGCTGGTCGTCGATGGCGATTCTGTAGTCGTTGTCGTGCTCGGTGGCTCAACCACATCCGGGTCACCCCCAGGCACGAGAACGGCAATGAGCCCGACGAGTAGCACCGCTGCGAATGCCGCAGCTGCGACCAGGGCCCTTCTTCGAACGGGTGGTGCCAAGGTGCGTGCCGGCAGCTCTGGCCGCGTCTCGATGATCGAAATCATCTCGGTGGCGGTCGGCCGGTCGGCCACGGCTGTGGTCGGTGAGGGGTTGGCGTCAACGAGCGCAGCGAAGGCTTGATCGTTCGTGATCACAGCTGTTCACCTCCGCTCGCCAACTCCTGGGCCAGCCCGGGTTGGGTGGTCTCGATTGATTTGGCCAATCGACGCCTGGCTCTCATGAGGCGCTGCTGGACGGCGTTGGACTTGATGCCAAGCACTGCGGCGATCTCAGGGCCAGACAGCTCTTCCCAAGCGCTCAGCATCAGAATCTCCTGGTCGCCGTCACTGAGCTGACGCATCGCAGCAGTGACCCGCTCGTCGCGGCTTCTACGAACGACGACCGACTCAGGGTTTGGCGGGGCTTCCGGAGCGAGGCCGCGGACTTTGCCAAACAGCCGCGACCGCCTAGCCGCAGACCGCCATTGATTACGTACGACATTTCGTGCAATTCCGAATAGCCATGCGCGTGGCGTGTCGGACGGCGCGTCAGGTATGCGCCGCCAGACGACAGCGAACACATCGGCAGCGGCATCGTCTGCGTCGGACCACGGCACTCGCCGCGCGCAGAACGCGTGGATCTCGTCGTAATGCTCGTCGTAGAGCCTCGCAAAGTCTTGTTGTCGCGATGTCACTCGGGCCGGGCTCCCAGAGCTTGCCGCACTTCTTCCCTTGCAATGTCCGGCATAGGCCGGATCATTACATTTTCGGCCGCCTAATTTCGGGAGCCTGGCGCCAGGGCTATGCCTCCATGGCCTTGCCGGCTCGATGAGCGTCGATGGCGAAGGCTGTGTTCATGACCAAGACGGCAATAAACATGATCCAGTACAGCGTCGGTTCCGGCTCACGAATACCGAACTCAACGAATGTGAGGGCGATGACACCGGCAAGCCATAGGACTGCCAGGTCTCGTTTGATGCCCAAGATGAGATAGCCGAGACCCGGTAAGAAGAAGTTGGCGATCGTTGCCACGACTGTCTTGTTCATGATTCCCTCCATTGACGTTGGTCTGATAGCAACGTAGTCTCAATGGAGGGACGACTAAATACCTAAATATCCACTTCTCATATTCTCTTGTACTGGAGCGCTATTGACTGACGCACTTACAGACATTCTGGAATCGGTGCGGATGAAGGGTTCGATCTTCTCCCGTGCCTCCTTGGATGCGCCATGGGGTGTGGAGTCTGGGGAGCTAGGTCGTGGCATCTTCCACGCAGTGGTCCGCGGCAGGGCATACGCCAAGCTTGCGAGTGGGGGAGAACCCGTCGTCCTCGAGCGGGGCGACATTGTGCTCATGCCGTTTGGTCACAACCACCTCATGTTCGACGAGCCCACCAGAGCAACGCGGCTGCTCAGCGACCTCAACACTGTCGATGCCAGAGGTATGGGCCATTTGGTCGTCGAAGGTGAAGGGCCACACACCTCGTTGATTTGCGGCGCGGTGACATTTGACGGCGGAGAGGCCCACCCCGTGTTTTCAATGCTGCCTCCGCTGATCACAGTGCGGGATGTGGATGGCTCAATGTCTCGGATCGTCGAGTCGCTCATCGAGCTCATCGCTGCCGAGGTGGATGATCACGGGCCGGGGGCAGATGCAGTTGTGGCTCGGTTGACAGACGTTCTCGTGATCTACGTGTTGCGCGATTACATCAGTCGCTTGCCAGACGGCGAAGCCGGCTGGCTTGGCGCACTGCGTGATCCGCAGGTGAGACAGGCGCTCGGCCTCATCCACTCCAGCCCCGAGCAGCCTTGGACGATCGACCAGCTGGCTGCTGCAGTCGGTATGTCGCGCTCTTCCTTCTTTGCGCGTTTCAAGGAGCTTGTGGGCGAGACTCCATCCCAATACCGCACACGGTGGCGAATTCACGTCGCCAGCCGGGTGCTTCGCGAGGAGCGCGCCACTGTTTCTGAGGCGGCTCATCGGGTGGGGTACGCCACAGACGCTGCTTTCAGCAACGCTTTCAAGCGCGTGATGGGAATACGGCCTGGCGCTTACAGGCGTGCCGCCTAGGTTCTGAGTCCTGTGGACGTCTGTGACCCGTACACGATGCTGCCGCCGGGCTACGAGGTGAGTCGCCGGGCAATCCGACTCGGCGCCATGACAGTCGAAATGCTCGTGGTCACCGACCCCAACCAGCTCGCCATGGAGGTTGCGGCCGAGGAGTTCGCCGACGACGAGCGTCTTCCCTATTGGGCCGAGTTATGGCCGTCGGCTGTGGCGCTGAGCCGTTTCTTGGAACGACTGGGTCGGCTAGATGGCGTCGACGTAGTGGAGCTCGGCTGCGGGATGGGGTTGGCTGGGGTGGTTGCCGCGACGCTTGGGGCGGACGTCCTGTTCACCGACTTCGAGCCAGACGCCCTGGCGTTCGCGGCAGCGAACCATGCCCTGAACTGTGGATCAGCCGGCGACACGTTGCTGGTCGATTGGCGGAATCCTCCCGCAGGGCTGACCGCTTCTCTGGTGCTTGGCGCCGACGTGGTCTACGAAGATCGCTTCCTCGACCCTTTTGTTGCAACGCTGCAGACTGTGGTCAAGCCCGGCGGATCGGCCTTCATTGCTGAACCGGACAGACGAGTAGCCACAGGGGTTCTGGAGGGAATCGAACGCAGCGGCTTTGGCCGCATCCTGCACATGGAAGAGGTCAAGATGGGCGGGGCGACCTATCCGATCTGGATTCACGAGCTGTTGGCGCCTGGCTCATGATGGCTAGCGGCCGTCGCGACGGCGCGCCCAATCAAGCACCAGGCCACCCACGACTGCGACCGTCACAGCGATCAGGTTGAACCCGACGTCGATCCAGTCGTAGACCCGGCCGGGCAGCAGCCACTGGATGCCCTCGTCAATCCATCCAAGCGCCGCGGACGCTCCGAACGCCCATGCGGCAGGGTGCTGGGGTCGCCGTTCGTTCGCCTTGCGTTCCTTGAGTGCCAGGTGGATGATCGCCGCCACGATTCCGTACTCGACGAGGTGGGTGCGCTCCGCCCAGTTGGGATCTTCCTGAAGTCGCAGCAGGGTCCACAGGTAGGCGAATCCAACCGCAATAGCCACGCCCGCTTCACGGGGGCCGGGGCCGCGTCGGACCCATGTCGAGATCACGGCTACTGCGATGGCCGCGAATGCAATTGCCAGCGAGATTCTCAATAGGTTGCGCTCGCGCAGCTCGACGGCAATGTCCTGAGCGATGCCGAGGGTGGAGTAGATCGCAGCCATCACGGCGGCCGTCCACAGCCATAGCCGGCGTTCTCGGTCGGAGGTGAACTGGATCACACCTCAATTGTGGCGCGCGGTGCGCCGGGCGCCATAGGGGTGTTCCCCCTTAGTGAGGCAGCAGAATCTCGCCGGTCGCGAATGCCAGCACCAGAAGGCCAAAAGCGATCACTACGACGACGCTCCATGCCCTCTCAGCTTGGCGAATCATGGCGGCAGCGCCGGCAGCAGCCCCGCTGACAGCGAGAGCGGCGGCCAGGAGGATTGCGATAGCCAAGAATGGATTCGAGAAGAACGCCTCGCCACCTCGTTGTCCGGCGGCAACGAGCGCGTAGAACGCGCCAAACGAACCAACACTCGCGATCGCCAACCCGCAGCACAGTCTGCCCAGACTTGTCGACGGCATTGGTGCTCCTTCTGACAACTCGAGTATCCGATGGACTAGCGACGACCGCCAGAGGCGTCCGCCTCGGTCATTTGAGTTGGGAGGCGTGGTGCTCAGCCGACGATGTCTGCCACGATCGAGTCAGACTTGTGTGGTTCGCCCTCAGCGAGCTGCTCGATGCTGCATGAATCTGGATCGCGGTCCGGACGCCAGCGCAGCATCCTCGTGGTGCCGCGGAATCGCCCAGCAGTTGACCACGTGTACTGCACCTCCACCACCCGCTCTGGCCGGACAGGAATCCACGAGTGGTCCCGGCCGTTGGCGCCACTCCAGCGATTTGGGGCTCCCGGCATCGATCCATCCTGGTGAGCTTCGGCCTCCATCCAGTCGGCCCATGGGTGCCCCGAGATGTCGTCCAGGACGAGCGACTCCATCTCGTCGAGAAGCTCCTTGCGCTTCTTGGCGGTGAAGCTGGCCGACACCCCGACGTGATGCAGCTGTCCCGTGCCGCTGTAAAGGCCCAGGACCAACGAGCCGACCCCGTCGCCCGACTTGTGAATGCGGTACCCCGCCACGACGCAGTCAGCAGTGCGGACGTGCTTGAGCTTGAACTGCGTTCGCTTGTTGAAAGCGTATGGGGCGTCGAGCGGCTTGATGATGAGCCCGTCTAGTCCGGCGCCCTCGGTGGTGTTGAACCACTCGATTGCCTCCTCGGGATCGTTGGTCGCCGGGGCGAGATGGACTGGCGACTTGAAATTCTTGGCGACCTTCTCCAGCTCGATGCGGCGTTCGGAGAAGGGTCGCTCCAGGTAGGAATCGTCGTCGAGGGCCAACAAGTCGAATGCCACGAAGTCGGCGGGCGTCTTCTCCGCCAGCATGTTGACACGGGAGTCGGCTGGATGGATGCGTTGCCCCAGCGCGTCGAAGTCCAACTTCCCGTCGATCGCGACGATCAGCTCGCCGTCGACGACGCACCTGTTTGGCAGGTTGGCCAAGAACGGCTCGATCATCTCGGGGAAATAGCGGTTCAATGGCTTTTCATTGCGCGAGCCCATCACGACTTCATCGCCGTCGCGAAATACGATGCAGCGAAAGCCGTCCCACTTCGGTTCGTACGACATGTCGCCTGCGGGTAGCTCGGGAACGAGCTTGGCGAGCATGGGTTTGACCGGCGGCATGACGGGAAGGTCCATGGTGCGCAGGATAGGGGAGCGGCTAGTCGCTGGTCTGCGCCCCGTATTCGGCCTCCAGCTGCTCGACTAGAGCAGGAATCGCGCTGCGCAAGGCATCGCCGTAATGCTCAGCCACGTACTCGCCGACCTCGTGGAGGGCTGGGTCCTCCGGCAACGAGAATCGGTACTCGATGACGGTTCCAGCGGCAGTCGGTTCGAACTCGATCGTGTGTTTGAAGTCGACGAGTCCATGCGGCGTCTCCACAATGGTGCGGTCCGTGACGTAGTCGTATGGCCGCCAATCGAGAATCTCCTCGATGACGGCATTGGGCCCGTGCATGCAGTGATTTGCAGTTCCGAGCCCGCGGCGCCCACCGGTTGCGTCTTTGATCTCGACCTCCGTCACCCATGGTTGCCACGACATTCGCTGTTGCGGCTTCGTCAAGAACTCCCATGCCGTTTGCGGCGAAACGCTGGTCGGCGTTGTGACGGTGAGGACAGACTCATCGGGAGTGACGATGACTCTCGTGCGCTCCTCCTCCTCATCCCAGCGGCGATCGAGATCATGGACCCATCCGGCCACCTCACCAACGCTCTCGAACTCTTCAGTATGAGAGGTCATGAGCAACTCAGCGGGAGCAAGCCCGGATACGTCGATGCACTGCTGGCTGATGAGGGCGTATGCACCGACGGCGAGCTCATCTACAACGTGGTTCTTGAGGAGACGATGAGCCACGATCACGTCTGGCCCGAGCAGCTCGCTATGGCCGGCGACCTGTTGGAAGATCGCCTCGCCGTGGTGGACGACGAACTTGAGGTCCAGATCCGGGATCTTCACGCAAGCGTCACACTCGCACGACGTCGCCTGGGCCACGTCGCGGCGCCGCCGTCGGAAACCGAAATAGCAACTCTCAATGGTGTCCAACAGCATTGATCCGTCGACCATCTCGCCGGACGAATAGGTGAAAGCGGCGTCGCCTTCGAGCTTGGCCAGCTTGAAGTTCGGGCCGAGGGCGCTCACGATCGAGCCGATCAGGTCGGCGAGGATGTCTTGGGCGTGGTCCAGCTCGACGCCGCCCAGGTATTTGGTGTACCCGGATATGTCGGCAATCAAGAAGCACGCCGGCTCAGGTGGAGCGAACATCCACGGAGTATGGCAAAGCGCAGCCTGGTTTGATTGCCGATTCGCCGCGGTGCTGATCGCCGGAGTAATCGGACCTGAGCCTGCACGAATCATTCACCTTGGTCTATTTCATCCTCGAGGTCTGTTCGGTACGTATCACCAATGTCGTCACAAGGAGAGAGAATGACAGTTGCCCAAGAGAACAGGAATCCGCTGACGTCCGTCTCGGCGTTCCACCGCACCAAGCTCGTCTTCCTGGCCGCCGCCTTTGTTTCGTTCTTGCTGTCGGTCGGGCTTTGGTTTTTGGTCGACAGAGAGGTTGGCCTGTTCGTGGGCCTCTGGGTGCCGGCCATCCACTCGCTCGGGACGTTGGTCCTCACCGGAGAACGTTCATGAGCGAGGCTCTCATTTTTGCGGTTGGATCAATCATGTTCATCGTCACGACCGGCGCGACCGTCTACTTCGGCATGTTCCGCATGCACGAGTTGCAGAGGATCGACCTAGAGAAGTCGCCGCGTATCGTTGCTGTCGATGAGGGCCAGTACACCGACATTCACCGAACCCAACGCTTGGAGGGTGAGGTGGAGCCCGCCTGAGTGCCTGGGCCTGAGCCCGGTCATCGAGCGACGCATCCTGCTCTCAGATTCCCCTATACCCGCGTCTAGCCTCCGGCGTGAGCCGACTCGCGGGAGACAACGACATGGTCAACGTACAATCGAATCCAGACGCCGTACATTTGCCTGCCGGTCAATACAGCCATGCTGTGGAGGTTGCGGCGGGATCACGGATGCTCTACCTGGCGGGACAGGTCGGATTGAACGCCGAAGGCGGCGCACCCGAGGGCTTCGTCGAGCAGGCCGATCAGGCATACCGCAACGTCGCCGCGATCCTCGAACACCATGGCATGACTATGGACGATGTCATCAAGATGACTCACTACTTGACCGACGCTGCCGACCTTGCGGCTTATGGCGAAGTGCGGTCGAAGTGGCTCGGCGAATCGCGCCCCGCTTCTACGCTGCTCATCGTGTCGGCGCTGGCCCAGGCGGAGCTCAAAGTCGAGGTCGAAGTAGTGGCGGCAGTCGGCTGAAGCGACGAGCACCATTGCACCAATAGCCCTCGGCGACATGCGTCGAGTTTCATACACTTGACGGATGCGCCGTACGTTGTTCGCCCCGCTGTTT
>JAHEJX010000138.1 GCA_024638645.1 Actinomycetes bacterium | reverse complement strand
CGGGTTCCCGAAAGATCATCGCTATTCCAGGTTTGCTGAGGCGATCGAGATCATCCACATCTTGTTGCGTAGCGGGGCTGTCGACTTCGCGGGTGACTACTACCGGGTGCATGGCGGCGAACTGGTGCTGCGAGGTCCCCACGACCATGGACCGCCGATCAACATCGCAGCCGGTGGACCCAAGATGATCCGCCTCGCTGCCCAATACGGGGATGCATGGAACTGGTGGGGCGATAGCGAAACCACGGCGGAAAGGAAGGCCCGCGTCTTGCCGTTGACAAAGCAACTCGACGCAGCTTGTGAGAAGATCGAGCGAGATCCAACGACCCTGATCCGCACGTTCGATCTCTACGGGGTAACTCCGCCCGACGGGAAAGAGCTGTCAGCCGATCAGGTTGCCGAGTCCATCTTGGAGCTGGCGGACCTGGGGTTCACGGAAGTGCGCTGCGATCTACTCGACAACACTCCGGCGTCGGTCGAGGCAATGGCACCAGTGGTCGAGCTGGTTCACCAGACTTAGGTTTGAATCCGGTTGTCCGCCGTCTGCAAGTCACTCCGCTGGGCCCGGTCGGCGCCTCCCTCCGGTTAGCGTGCGGCCGCACATGGGAGAGGCGAAGCCGGGCTGCCCGGCCAGTAGCGATCGAGGGCGGCAGGAGTGAACGTCGGATTCGCCTTCGGAACCGCGGCTGCGATCTTCTTCTCTTCGACCTCGATCCTGGTGCGAGTCGGCCAGCGCACCCGCCCCGACGACGACGGCGTATTCATGTCCGTCTTCGTCAACGTCGTATTGCTCGGTTTCGCCGCGGCGCTGGCGACGCGGCCCGAATGGGATACGTCAGCCATCGTGGCGTTGGTGATCGGAGGAGTGATCGGCACCGTTGCCGGCCGCACCGCTTTGCTCCGCGGCATTCGACTCATTGGGCCTAGTCGCTCCAACGCATTCATGACCGGCGCTCCGGTCGCGGCGGCCGTTGCGGGCTGGGTGGCCCTTGGCGAGACGCTGACGCCGATCGAGGTCTTGGGCGGCGCAATCGCGGTGGGTGGGCTCCTGTGGTTGATTCTGGCCCGGTCTGCGGACACGGCGGCCGACCACGTGCCGGTGCCGCTCAGCTACTACTTGATCGCGGCAATAGCACCGCTCTCCTTCGGGCTGGCATTCGTGTTCCGCAAGTGGGGTCTGGAGCGTTTCCCGTCGTCGGTAATAGGTGCCTTCATCGGATCCGCCGCAGCCTTCGCGGTGATAGCTCTGATCGAAGCGGGGCGACGGAGGCTCGCCAGCAGAGCCAGGGCGAACTTCGGCAACGTTTCGTGGTGGTTCGTGGCGGCAGGGGTGACTTCCTCGCTGGCGTTGCTGAGCCAGTTCCAGGCCTTCACCTATCTAGAGGCCTGGGTGGTCGGCGTCCTGCAAGGCACTCAAGGCATATGGACGATTGCGCTCAGCATTATCTTCCTCAGAGGTGACGAACGCATCGATGTGCCGCTGGTCGGCAGCGTCCTGCTGGTGACTGCCGGGGTGGTGTTGATCAGCCTGCAGGCGTAGGCGGCGACCCCTTCCGTCGACTGTCGGACTTCTTACATTCTCCGGCCGGTTCGGCTTCCCCGGCGTAGCTTCGAAAGTGGATCCTGGGATCGCTGCTGTGGGGGTGGACGAGTCGGGAGGACTCATGCGCAAACTGTTCTTGTTCGTCGTGTCGCTATTGACTTTGGTCGCTATGGCCGTTCCCGTTGGCGCAGTGCCGGCCGGAAGCGGAATCGTGGCCTCGGTGACAAAGGCGCCGATCGATCCCGCCGGCGACGTGGCCGGGGAGCGGACCGACTTCGTGATCAACCTCGACACCTCTCTCGATCCTGCAATCGACGGTCGAGCACTTCTCGCCGGTCGGACCATCAAGATCACTCTCCCCGACGATTTCGAGTATCTGGGTGGAGGAGTGACCAACCCGGGCCCGCCGCCCGGCTGCCCGCCGAACGCAGGAACCTGCGGGACAGGCGTCTTGCTCCAGGGCTGGCCGCAGAACCCGATCCCGCCGTCACCCGCCAACTACACGCTCCACCTCGAAGGCACTCACATTGTCGTGTACACGGCGACACGAGACCTGGTGCCTGGAGATCCAACGCTCAACGGCCCCGGAATCAAACAGATGCACCTGATCCTGACGAACTTCGTCAACCCGCATGCCGGGCGATACGAGTTTCTCGTGGAAGCCGAAACGGGACCCGGCGGTGCTCTCGAGACCGGGGTCGGCGTTGTGCGCGTTCGCCCCAAGCCCCGTGCGAGCATCAATGTGACAAGTGTCTTTGCTGGTCCTCCGCCGTTCGCCAACACCATCTACCAATCGGCTGGTACCGATTCGCCGGCACCCCTGGAGTGGAACTTCCTGGTGTGGGACCGCAAGGGTGATCCCGCCGTCGGGGTGACGGTGCACCAGGTGAACGACGACAAGGCCCAACTCAAGCGAAACGGCAGAGTGATCGGCACGATCAAGATTGACGCCCCGCCGGGCGCTTCGGGTCAGGCTGTTACTGGTGGCCCGTCGATTGAGGTGATTGCCCCGGTGAAGGGTTTGCCGACCGGTCGTCTGGCCGTCCAGTTCACGACGGGTGATACGCCGGGCCTATATACGACCACCCTGCGGATGAACAACGGGACGAGCGCCACGATGTATGTGACGGCGACCGACTGATCTGCGCCGTGCTGACCGATCAAGGCCGGTCAGCAGGCCGATACAGATGCGAGGTCTTGGCGTGGACTTCGACGGCTCAGCCAGCGTGATACCGGTCTCCGGGTTGGGAGTCGCTGCAGGTAGCGCGACGGATTTGACGGCATCGGCGGCCTGGACGCCTAGGCCCCCTTCAGGAGCTGTAGCGGTCCCACCCGACCGCTGCGAGGCGATCGAGGTCGGCACTGACCTTGGGCGCTTCGATTCTGCCGGCTTTCACCGCCTTGAGAAATGCCTTGAAGTCGACCCTGTCCACGACGAGTTCGTAGCGGTCGACGACAAGTGATGGCACGACGTCGGTCTCCATCAAGTGGAGGTCGGGGAGGAGGGCCGCACCCCGGGGGAGCGTCTCCACGACTCCGGTGACCGTCTTACGGCGCCACGGCATTGCCGACAGCAGGATGCGCTGCTCATCGGCGGTCAGCGCCAGGACGCCCACCCCGGCAGTTGGATCCTCACGCATTCTCCGCTTCGCCGCCCTCGCTCGCACCGCTGCGAGTATCGGAAGGACGAGAGGCGTCCACACGTGGGCAAAGAGGGCGGCTCCGTGGTTCCTGGCCTGCTCGGCAGCGCCGGCGCCCCACTCGACACGCATTGCCATGACGACGTCGTATTCGTCGCCAAGGTACTTCTGGGCGTTGCGGGTCACCACTTGTGTCGGTGTTGCCATGAGTGTCCTCCATAAAAGAGGGGCCAATCTGCTTTGTCGCAGACACGCTTCAATTCTCATGATCGGGGGAGAGGCGGGCTGTCGGTAGAGGCGGTAGGCCATATGCCGCCTGGCACCCGATGTCGACGGGCACGCCGCCTCGAAGGATCTCGAGAGGCCCCAGCATATGGTCCAAGTCGTTCCTCGGCCGCACCGCCCCCGGGTCGAGTCTCGACCGGGACGTCAAAGAGGGGCGCCAGATCTGCTCGGCGCCCCTCTTTGGGGATGTCGCTACGGGGTGATTCTCACAACCTGTCCGTCGGGAGGGCCGTCTTCCGGCGGCAGCGCGTTGATCACCGCGAAGATCGTGCCGTCCGGGCCGATCTCGATCGCTCCGGGGAGCGGGGCGAACATCTGGGGCGTAACCGTTCCGTTGCTGATCGTGCTTATCTGGAACCCGAACAGCTCGGCGACCCAGATTGTGCCGTCAGCAGCGACAGCGATGTCGACCGGCGTCGTTAGACCGGCAGACACGAGTGTCACCGCTCCGGTGGCCTTGTGCACCTTCCACACTGCGCCCGCGCCCGGTGCCTCGGGTCCGCCGGGCAGGGTGGAGACGTAGTAATGGCCGTCGGGGCCTACCTCGATGTCTGTCGGCACCGGCTCGCCGTGGTACACACCGCCGACACATCCGGATAGATCGGCAAAATCAATCGTATCGACGAGCTCTTGCGTGATCTCTTGTGGAATCGGCGGCAGAACAGCGAGCGTCGAAATGTTCCCGTTTGCCTTGATCCGGAAGATGGCGTTGGCGGCGGCGTCCGCAACTACGTAGCCCCCCGGGACGATGGCCACGGCGTACGGGTGGGATTCCACGATCCCGGTGTACGTTTGCGGTCCAAGGAATTCGGTCGGCCAATTGGCTTCACATGACGCCGGATCGTCCGCATCACTCAGATCAACCAACCCGTAGACGCTGGCGCTGTCGGGGTTCGCAGTCGCTTCGTAGTCATTCGTGGATGCAACTGCCTTGACCTTGCCGTTGGGCCGGAGCCTGGCAAGGAATGCGTCAAGCACGGGAGCCTCTTCGCCCGGGGCACCGTCGAAAAGTGTCTGGGTGAAGACGAGTGTCCCCTTACCCTTGGCATCGACACCGGCGATCTCAGTGCCCGGGGCATCCACGAGCACCCGCGTTGAGCCGTCTTTGTGTATGGCCGTGAGCCGCCCGGCGAAAGCCTCAGTCACGTACACAGTTCCGTCGTCACCGACTGCTAGTCCGAGGGGGCCGACAAGCCCTGTCGCCAGTGGGTTGTTTGTCGTCGCCTTCGGTTTCGCCACGGCAGGAACCGCAGCCATGAACACGAGTAGAAAAGCGATCAGCGCCGTCGCGGCGCGTTTCGAGAAACCAATCGAGACCATCCATTCCTCCTGATCTCAAGCCCGGAACCCGGGGGGCGAATCGGTCGAATCGCCACGCGGAGTCTTCCCTTTTCCCATGCCTAGGTGGCGGTTTTCGCAGTGTTTGTTTTCGCGAGCTGACAAGGGTCGGCAGCGGTACGAGCGCGTTTCGGCCCGGCCGGGGGAGACCCGACCGGGCCGACCGTCGAGTGGATTATTTGCCGGTGTAGAAGACCCAGGCCATGGCCTCGAATCGGCCGGTACCTGTGCCGAGGATTGGACTATCTACCGGAAAGGACTCTCCGAACGTGCACACTCCGTGTGGGTGCTTCTTGGCGTTGTTGGGGACGTTCTGCTTCACGGAGCTCTCGGCTTCGATCAACGTCTCTTCGCCTCCGTCCGGAGTGAAGTAAACCGAAAACTCGAAGGCGTAAGGGACGTAGTTGCCGGTCGTGTCCAGGTTGTGTGCCGGCGTCCACGGCCCGTTGCCGTTCGCCGTGATCCATCCGCTCGGGACCCCTTGGCACTCGAGCCAAAGTGGTTCCGTCTTCGGGTCTGCGAGCGCAGCAGGCATGAGCGCGACCATCGTGAATGCGAGCGTTGTGAGAAATATGGTTGCACGCCTCAATCTTCGACTCCTTCTGTCAAAGCCGCCGCAACCCTTGTTGCGGTTCTAGGGAAGAAAGTTACGCCTTGAGTTAGCCATTAGCAATAGCTATTGCGGCAACGGTCATTGCCTTCTTTGGAAGGGCATGCCACGATGCGTTGATGGCAACTGAAGTCGAGCGAACCACTGCGAATCTGGTTGAGGTGCTGAAACTGCTCAGTGAGATGGCCGAAGCCAACATCCGCCGCTCCGAAGAGATTCGTTACCGGATCGATCACCGTCTCGCTGCCCTGGATGCCGGTAGTGAAGTCCCGGGCATTGTCGAGGCGGAACCGCGCCCCATGATCACTGAGCTTCTGACCGAAAACATCACTGCGCTCCATGAAGTGGGGTCGATGCTGCGTCGGGCAGAGGCTGCAACTCTGCGGGCTCACGGCTACACAATGGATCGCATTGCCGAGCTCTTCGGTGTGAGCAGACAACGCATATCGGCGCTTCTGAGAGAGGGCGCCGACTCGTAGTTGCAATGTCGGGCGTGCGGTGTATCGGCCATTGACGGGTCGAATCCTCAGCGTGGTCGGCCGCTGCTGGGGCTGATCTGGGCGAGGAGTCCCTGCTCGTCGAAGACTTCCCACATCTCGACCAGCAGGTCGTCTTCGAAGCGGAAGAACATCATCTCTTCGACGGACACGGTGGCTCCTGACGGTTCGTGGCCTGCCCAGGTACCCGCATGCGTTCCGCGCAAGGTCAGCGTTGCAGCAACAAGGTCGTCTTGTGCGATCAGATGGCGGATCTCCATCGTGAGATCCGGGAAGCCGCCGCGCCACATCGCGACGAGGCCGGCGAGGGAGTCTCCGGCAACTGACTGTGTGGTCCCGTTGTAGTGAAACGGGATCGTGTCAGCCGTCCGACCGGTCATGAACTCGAAGGACGAACGATTCCAGCCGTCCTCGAAGACGAGTCGTACGAATTCGGCGTTGCTACGTTCAGCCTCGGTCATTGGTCCTGAGGCTAACCCGGGGGACCTTGTGCCATTTGCGGTGGGGCCGCTGTCGTTTGGTTGTGTGGAAGGTCGGCACCGGGTCTTTGACTAGACGATCAGTGCTGTTGGGTCGAGGGCCACGGACGTCGGCTCGGCCTCCATCGAGGCCGCGGCGCCTGGCCCGACCCTCGATGCCGGCTTCGGCAGAGCTGGCTCAGGAAGCTGCGGCGACTAAGGCGGCAGTCAAGACAATCACGAGCAACAGCGCAGCACCCTCGATCGTTGCGGCTCGGCGGAACTCGGCGTCCGCCTGAGGATCGTTGGGCAGGCGGCGCATCATGCGCGGGATCAGCACCTTGTGGTTGTAGCCGCCTGAAGCGGCAGCGACCGCAACCACGGCCACCTTGGCGAGGAGTACCCGGCCCCACGTCGTCGACCATAGTTCCGAGACGCTGTCGAGAATCGTGATAGTGAGCAGCGCGCCGACGCTGCCTGCGACGATCAGTGCGATAGCGGCGACCACCGAGAA
>JAHEJX010000137.1 GCA_024638645.1 Actinomycetes bacterium | reverse complement strand
CAAGACCACCGCCCTCACCCCCGCCATCGCATACCTCCAACACCAGGGGAACACCGTGTTCGGGCTGGCAACCACCGCCGCCGCCGCCCACGTCCTCGCCACCGAAACCGGAGTCACCGCCGACACCCTCGACAAACTGCTGCACGAGCACTCCCGTCCCGACCGGCTACCCGACCCGGCCTACCAGCTGGAATGGGGAGCGACGGTGATCGTGGACGAGGCCGGCACCGTCGCCACGCCCAAACTCGCCGAGCTCGCCACCCTCTCCGACCGGCACGGATGGCGAGTGATCATGCTGGGTGACCCCCGCCAGTTCTCCGCCGTCGGACGGGGCGGCATGTTCACCCACCTCACCGACACCCACGGTGCCATCGAACTCGACACGATCCACCGGTTCACCCACCCGTGGGAAGCCCACGCCACCCGACGGCTCCGGACAGGCGACATCAGTGTGATCGCCGAATACGACCGGCACGGCCGCATCCACGGCGGCACCACAGTCGAGATGGAGACCGCCATCGTCGAATCGTGGGCCGAGGCCCGGTTGCGGGGGGAGACGGTGGCGCTGATGGCCCCCACCAACCACACCGTCCACTGGCTCAACCACCAGGCCCAACAGCATCGCATCGAAACCGGGGAACTCGACCCCCACGCACCCGCCCTCCACCACGACGACCAGCAGCTCCTCGTCGGTGACGAGGTCGACACGCGCCGCAACCAACGGAACCTGCGCACCGACCGGGGCGTCATGGTCAAGAACCGGGACCACTGGACCATCCGACACATCTACCCCGACGGGGCCGTCACCGTCACCGGATCATCCGGCACCATCCGTCTCCCCGCCGACTACACCCGAGAACACCTCGAACTCGGCTACGCCCACACCAGCCACACCACCCAAGGCCGCACCGTCGACCACGCCCTCCTCCTCGTCGACAGCCCCATCGACAGCCGTGGCCTATACACGTCGATGACCCGCGGAAGACACACCAACCAAGCCTTCGTAGTGGCAGAAGACCACGAAGCGGCCGTCGAAGTCCTCAGCCAAGCCCTCACCCAAGACTGGATCGACCAACCCGCTACCACCCGACAGACTCCCCGCCACGACATCGAACAAATCTCCGACCGCCCGCCGCCACTCGGCGAACCCGGACACGGCGTCGCCCTCGCCAATCCCACATCGAACGACGACCCGGAGTGGCAGAGAATCAACCGGAGCATCGACGCCGCCCGACAACGTCGCGGCATCGAGCAAGCCCCGAGACAAGCCCGGGGCATCGGACGCTGACGGGCGAGACACCCACAACCTTCGCGATCCAGATACTGGATTGCTAGCGCCGAGTGCCGGATCCAGAGCGCTGGCGGGTACGCGAGATCGCGCCTGCCCGTGGGTGATATGTGCGGCCTTGTTTCGCGACCACTCCGATGAGGAGTTGGACAACCGGTGCGTGCCTGGCGAACGAGTCGTGGGATGTCTAGGCCGAATCGTCGATCGGATTCGAGTCGACCGTCTGGCCAATCCGGGTCTCCATCCCCGGTGTGCTCGAGGTTCCGCCGGGTGGTCGAGGGGACGTTCCTCGGGTCATGAGAACATCAGGGCGACGAGATACCCGGTGGCGAGGAAGGTGACGGCCCAGGCACCAGCTTTGTCGCCGCGACCTGCTCCCCGATTGCCGATGACAAACCACGTGAGGCCGGTGATGAGATTGGCGCTGATGGTCCCGGCGGCGACGACTGCTGCATTGGGGAGCGCGGCTCCGATCAGGACGCCGGCGGCCATGACGAGTTCGGTGATGCCGGCGACAGCTCGGCGCAGCGGCGTATAGCCCAACCGGTAGAAGGTCTCGGCTGCAATCTTGTGACCAGTGAGGGCGCCGAGTCCGGCGGCGGCCATCCAGGTAACGAGGGGAATGGCGAACATCCAAGTCAGTGCGGTCATCGGTCAGAGGCTCCTCTCAGCGGCACGGCCATGAGACGTCGGAGTCGATCAATGGTCGGTGGTGAGCTGTTGCTGGTTGGTTGCATCAGGCGCCGGTGACTTGGATGCCGTTCGGGCCGTCCCACTGCGGGTTGGTGGTGGCGTCGAGGAGGAAGGAGGCGACGTCGGCGCGGGCGATGGGCCTGGCGAAGTGGATGGGCGATTTGGTGGTGGCCCGGTAGCAACCTGTGCCTGGCTTGTCGGTGAGCGCGTACGGCCGAACCAGCGTGACGGGAACCGTCTTCTCGTCGCGGATTCGAAGGTCGGCCGCTTCGTAGTCGGCGAATCCCGCCGGGTCGCGACCGATGATCCGCAGGATCGCTCCGATGAGCCACGAGGAGCCCCCGACGCCGATGGTGGAGATGAAGATGCATCGCGGCGGGTCTGGCTGGCGGACGGCAGCCGCCAGGACGTTGTTGGCCGTGGCTTCCATGATGTGCAGAGACCTGTTGGGGTTGCCGACACAGCTCGCGACGACGTCGGCGCCGTCAACGACTTGGGCGACATCGTCGGGTGAGGTGGCGTCGCCCTGGATCGTGGTGACCGATGGGTGTTCGGCGATGGTCAGCTTTGTCACCGTCCGCGCGAGGGCGCGCAGCGCGTGGCCGGCTTCGAGTGCTTGTCGCGCGTAGTGTCCGCCGACATTTCCAGTGGCGCCGAGGAGGGCGATGGTGAGTGAGGGCATCAGGTCGCGGTTGACGCGGTCGCGGCCTTGGTGCTGAGCGCCGCCAGTCGGGAGAGGAGTACGAACGCGCCCGTTATCAGAATCGTGGCGATCGGTGGCCACCACTCGCCTTCGTCGATCGCCCACGCCACGTTCAGTCCGAGGACGGCGAGAACGGCTACAACGGCGACGGTGGCCTTCAGGGCGTCGGAGATTCCGGTCCAACCGATCACGGCACCGGCGACGACGGCAACGATGTTGCCCGTGATCCGCAGCGGTTCGACCTCGTCGACGGCGACGTGGAGCACGATGTCAATAACGCTCCAGGCAATCAAAGCTATGGCGAGCTGTTTCCGGTTGTTCCAAAATGCGGGCATCGCAGTCCTCCGTTATGAGACCTCACGTCTCAGATGATGTTGTGAGACACTTTGACTCAGAACGTGTTGTGAGTCAAATCGTCTCAGAAACCGTCCGGGCGTTCTAGGCTGATGTCATGACTCAGCAGGACGTTCAATGGTCCACCGAGATCAACAACCGGGTAGATGTCCGGGTTGCCCGCACCCGGGCGGCGGTGCTCGACGCCGGTGCCCGACTGCTGTTCACCGAGGGATGGCATGCCGTGACCCATCTTCGGGTGGCCGAAGAAGCCGGCGTGGGGCGAGCCACGATGTATCGGCATTGGCCCACGGTTGAGGATCTGCTGGCTGACGTTCTGGTCGACTGTCAGGAACCGTGGGAAGCCGCCGAGCCGACCGGGGACTTGCGCGTTGACCTGATCACTGAGCTCGACGTCTTCGTTGGGGCGTTGCAGCTCAGCAAGCTCCCCGAGATCATCGTCGCCGCGATGGAGCGGGCACCCACCGATCCCCGCATCCAAGCCATGCACGAGTCAATGACCAGGATCAGCCGCCACCCCGTGTGGACGGTCGCCCAAGCCCCAATCGAACGTGGCGAACTCGACCCCGAACTCACCGAAGAGATCGTCGCCGCCCACACCCTCGGCCCCATCCTCTACCAGCGCCTCTTCGACGGCCAACACGTCACACGAAGCGACATCGAACGAACCGTCGACGCCTTCCTCACCGCCTTCGCCACCTGAGGCGTGGCACGACAGCACCGATCACCAAATCGGGCTCGATAACGAGCTTTCAGGACAGTGTCCGGGATCGGCGCGTCGGCGTGCGCTTGGTCAGCGGGGTCGGTAGACGTCCGCCCGGTGGTCGATGTAGATGACACGAACTGTTCGGCCGCCTTCATCGATCTCGTAGACGATGCGGTAGGCCCCAACCCGCGCCGAGTGAAGTCCGAGTAGACCGCCCCGCAGTGGTTTGCCGACTCGGTGTGGGTTCTCGAGTAGGGGCCCGACAAGGTAGTCCAAGACCGCGAGAGCGATCTTCTCCGGGAGCCGGTCGATGGCTCGTCGCGCAGGCCCGGCGACGACCAGGTCCCAGGGGGTTTCTGTCACGCTGTCTTTGAGCGAAGCTGGCTGCGTAGCGCCTCGATGTCGTCCTTGTTGACCACGTCGCCGCTGGCGATCGCTGCGCGACCTTGCTGGATCTCGCGCATCGCCGCCGGGTCGGAGAGAATCGCCAATGTCTCTTCGATGGCCTCCAGGTCGTCTGTGCTGAGCACAACCGCGACCGGGCGTCCGTTTCGGGTGACGGTGACACGTTCCTGTGTGGTGACGATCTCGTCGACGACCTCTGAGAGTTTGGCTTTGACTTCGGAGAGCGGAAGCGTCTTCGACATGACCATAATTGTAGTCTGATCGCCGTCCCGGTCAACCCGCCTGTGACAAGGCTCTCTCAGCAAAGCCAGCGCCGATCTCCAAATCCGGTACACGACCGAGCATTCCACCGAGTGCGCGGGATCGGCACATATGAGCGTGGTGATCCCGACACGCATGTTGCCCTGATGTGTGTGGCTGCGCCGGAAGCGCGTCGTTTGTCCGGCGTGTAGGGTCTCAGCCATCTCGGCTGGCGTGCTGGAGGTTTTTGATGACGATCGACTCTGTGACTGATGGCGTCTATCGGGTGGGTCCGGGGTACGTGAATTCGTTCATCATCGACGGCGATGAAGGTGTGGTCTTGGTGGACACCCTCTTGCCGAAGAAGGAAGGCATCATCGCCAATGGTCTGACCGGGATAGGTAGGTCTTTCGACGACGTTCGGGCGATCCTCATTACGCATTCTCACGCCGACCATTCGGGAAGCGCTGCAGCCGTCAAGTCCGCCTCCCACGCCGGCTTGTATGCAGCGGAGGCCGACGCAGCAGCTATTCAAGGGGAGATCAAACCGCCTTCGCCTCCTACTCCGCTTTATGTCAAGCCTTTGGTGTTCGTGATGTCGTTCCTGCCCGGACCACCGCCAGCCGAAGTTGACCATTTTGTTTCGGAAAGCAGTTCGGACGAGCTTCCAGGGGACCTTCGAGCTGTGGATACGCCTGGCCACACGCCGGGCCACACCTCATATCTCCTTGATCGTGCCGGCGGTGTCCTATTTGTTGGTGACGCTGCCAAGGCGACCAAGGAAGGCCGAGTTATCCGTGGCTATTTCAACCGGTCAACACCAATGATCGACAACAGCCTGAGGCATCTAGCCGAGTTCGACTTTGAAATCGCAGCCTTTGGGCACTCCGCTCCAATCGAGAGCCAAGCTTCCGCCGCCTTTCGCAGATTCGCTCAGGCGCTCCGATAACCACTCGCACATAACGGCACCTCGGCGCTCGCTACGTTTCTCCAGTGGTTCACGACCGCCGACCTCGGCATAACCGAGGCCGAATGCGTGCTGCGACGTGCTCCTACGTGCGACGGTGGCGGCCCGGCGGAACGTCCTGGGTCGGAACGAAGGCGGAAGCCGCCTAACTCCACCCTCGGTTGGTTCCGAACGCAAGGCTCGATACAGAGTTGTTCGATTCGTTGGCGCGGCAATTCGCCGCTTGGTCTGCGTCTGGTCCGCGCGTGGTCCGCGAAACGACGAAAACCAACCTGCGTCAACCAGATCTGATGACCTCAGAGTACCCATATGTCACAGGGGAAATCGGGGAAGGGGGCTGCCAGGGCGAAACACCCCAAAACCCCTGATTCTTCCCTTACAAGGAAGAGGTCGGCGGTTCGAGCCCGTCAACGCCGAGAACGGCGAGTCGAGCTCGCAGCGAGGAAGGCTGCTCAACCCAGAGATCCGGTCAGCAAGGTCGGGCGCAACGAACGCTGTCCGTGCGGTCCGGGTCTCAAAGTACAAGCAATGCCACGGCCTGCCAGGCAGATGACAACGAGGGCCGCCAGATAATGGATAGCTAGCGCAGATTGCATGATATGCCGGTTATGCAGCGGGCAAATTGTGCAGAAGTTCTCTGAGATTCTCCGCCCACCTTCTGTTGGGGTTGTTGAGCCGGGCCATGACTGGAGCGAGGATTCGTATTACGCCCTTGGTCTCGAATCTCACGCGTCGGGTGTAGCGGGTACCTTCTCCGTCCTTTTGGAACGTGTGTGTAAGAACCGGCTTGACCGGGCCGTCAAGGGTTGTGATTTCGATGAGTCGATTTGGCTCAAATGCGGTGACCTCGATCGAATAGGTCTTGGTGCCTCCGAACTTGACCGCCCATTGCAGCCTCTCGCCCAGTTCGTAGGGGCCGTCTTTGGATCTGACGACCTCCTTGACATCGAAGTGCCATGTCGTTTCGTTCGCTGGGTCGGCGACGAAGTCGAACACTTCGTTCACCGGGCGGTTGATAGTGACGGTGTGCGTTTCATCGATCATTCGTTGCTCCTCGCTTGACGTTGGTACAAACGCTACGGGCACTGCTTGATCGGCGCATCGGGGTGTGCACGCACTTGAGGACCAGAACCTCCGTAAAGGATGGCGCCCAACACGTATCTGGATCAGGGCTTCAGGATGTGGGCGACGGCGGCTGCACGCGCTGCTTTGCCGGACACCCCGAGCTTGGTGTAAATGTTGGAGAGATGCCTCTCGACGGTGCGGGGACTGAGGGCCAGCCGCTGGGCTATCTGATCGTTGGTGAGGCCTTCGGCTACCAGGTTCAGGAGTTCGATCTCTCTTGCTGTCAGCTGTTCAATCGGTTCGAGCCGAGTTGAGCTTTTGGCGAGAGATGGGCGGTCATACTCCAGAAACCTCGTGACCTCATCCAACCAGATGTGCCATGCCGGCTCATTGGCCAGAGGTGACATGTTCTCACTCTCGAGGGCCACCAGACGTCCATCAGGAATCTCCGCAGCCATGAGCCGACCCTGCTCGAAAGGAGTCATTCGGTTGCCACGTGTGTG
>JAHEJX010000136.1 GCA_024638645.1 Actinomycetes bacterium | reverse complement strand
TGCTCGGCGCCAACCCGCAGACAATCGAAATTGGGTCTCCGTACGTCGAGCTGGGAGCCACCGCCAACGACAACTACGACGGTGACCTCACAGGATCGATCGTCATCGACGCCTCAGCAGTCAACACCGCGGTCCTCGGCAGCTACCCCGTCACCTACGACGTCACAGACTCCTCAGGCAACGCCGCGACCACACAGACTCGGACCGTCGACGTCGTAGACCCGAACGACCCGCCGATACTTGCGCCGATCGCCAACCAAACGGGCACCGAGCACTCCCTCATCACGTTTGTGGCTACCGCCACCGACCCGGAAGGAAACGCGATCCGCTATTCCCTGCTGGGGCAGCCGGGCAACGCCGGCATCGACCCGGTGAGCGGTGTGTTCACCTGGACGCCCAACGAGGAGCAGGGTCCTGGCTCGTACACATTCGATGTTGCCGCCACTGACAACGGAACGCCGCGGCTCGTCGACATCGAGAGCGTGACAATCACCGTGTTTGAAGCCAATCAAGCACCGATCATCGGCAGTCTCACCTCGCGAACCGACGCAGACGGCGACCTCGTGTTCCTCGCCGTATCGGCCACCGATCTCGATCTGCCTGCAAACGCCCTGAGGTTCACTGCAAGCAACCTGCCGCCAGGGTTGGCAATCAGCTCGGCAGGCGTCGTTTCCGGCACGGTCTTGCCGGGAGCGTCTGCGGGCAGCCCTTACCTCGTGCGAATCACAGTCACGGACGACGGATCTCCGAATCTCTCCAGCACGGTGGCATTCACATGGACCATCGTTACCACTGCCAACCAACCGCCAATCGCCGAAGATGACCTTTACAGCATGCCATTCAGCGGCTCGCTGATTGTCGACCCCCCGGGCGTCCTCGGAAACGACATTGATCCAGACGGCGACACTCTGGGGGCGCGCCTCTCTGGACCCCCTCCTGCGGGATCGCTCACCTTCGGCGCCGACGGTTCGTTCGCCTATACACCACTCCCCGGCCAGGAAGAGCCGGCCGTGTTCACATACCGCGTCGACGACGGCCGCGGTGGAGTGGATACCGCAACGGTCACAGTTCTCATGGCCGCCAACCGACCCCCGATCGCCGGGGCCAATATGTATCGGTTTGACACATTCGGGCGCCGCGTCCTCACTGTGCTCGGCAACGACTCCGATCCCGACGGTGACGCCATCGAAATCGTAGAGCTCATCACGACTGGAACCCGCGGCGACGTCTTCGTCCGGGGCGACGTAATCGACTATTACCCGGCGGAAGGCTGGATCGGTGACGACTCCTTCGCCTACGTGATCCACGACGCCGCCGGCAACGCCGCGGTCGGCCAGGTCCGGGTCATCATCGAAGACGAAGCAGACGGCAATAGCGAGCGAGTCACGGGGATCATCGGCGTGCCACGTGCGGTGTTTACGTCGCCGCCACGAGAAGTTGTCGCGACGAGCATCGGACTGAATGTGTCGATCAGCTTGGTTGAAGAGGCCTTTTGGCAGTCTCTCGGCGCGCTGAGGCTCCCACTGATCTTCCTCGTACTGGCGGTTGTTGCGGTCTTGCTCCTTGGCGGGATCACCGAGGCGCCCGTATTCCTGGCAGCAAGCCGCCGAAAGTTCTGGGCCGTGGTGATGCTTGGCAGGGAGCGGACGCTCACCGTCCACACCGATCCGGACCCGCAGTCCGATGTGCTCTACAACTACGCGCCGACGTCTACTGGGATCATGTCGCTCGATCGACCTCATCGCGGGTACCTGCCGGTTGACTCCCCGCGTGGTACCGGCTGGGTCGATATGGACTATCTGACAGCGGCAACGGACCTCGATTACTTCATGAGGGACCAGCGACCGATCGGGCTCGTGGAAGATCTGCGACACGTCCTCGAATCAGGGGGTGACTTCTCCAAGCTCGTCAGCCACCGCGGCTACGCAATCGCTATCGGCTCCGAAATGATCCGCATCCCGCAGCACTTGGCCAGTGCAGCTCGGTCAGAGGTGGCAGCCGGCAACGTGCCGGCTGCAACTGCTGACCTTCAGGCGGAGGTGCTCGAAGCTATTCGACAGGCTCTCCTCGACCTCGCCAACATCAGCGCAGATATGGCTCATTCGCGCACAGCGCTCATCCCAACCGAGTTGTGGAACTTCCCATACCTGGCCATCCACTCGCCGGGGCACGAGAACTGGCTGATTCACTTCGAGTACGAAGAGAGAAGGCCGTTCATTGTGGGAATCTCTCTGGATCAGTAGTCGGCATCCAGTATCCGTTAGAACACGTGGGCCGGCATGCAGGCTGGCCAACAACAAGTAGAGCCGCCCCGAAGGGCGGCTCTACACCGAGCACCTAGTACTCGATACTCAGTACTGCAGCAGGCGGCGCAACGCACCGGCCGGCAGTGAGTTGCTACTTCAGCTCCACGGAGCCGCCGGCTGCCTCCAACTCGGCCTTTGCCTTCTCGGCAGCTTCCTTGTCGACACCCTCGAGCACTGGGCCGGGGGCACCGTCAACTACAGCTTTGGCTTCCTTCAGGCCCAGGCTGGTGAGGCCACGCACGGCCTTGATCACCTGGATCTTTGCATCGCCGGCTGCGGTGAGGATGACGTCGAACTCATCCTTCTCCTCATCGGCGGCTGCGCCACCACCATCGCCACCAGCGGCTACGGCGGCAACGGCCATTGGGGCCGCTGCAGTCACATCGAACTCTTCTTCGAACGCCTTCTTGAACTCACTGAGCTCGAGAATCGTCATCTCCTTGAAAACGTCGAGGAGATCCTCTGTCGTCATCTTGGCCATGGTCTATTCCTCCTCGGCCTCTTCGTCGGCATCAGCCTCAGCCGCGGAGTCTTCTTCCACGTCTGGGGCGGCTTGGTCTTCTTCGCCTTCGCCATCATCGGCAGAGGTGCCCTCATCGGACCCCTCCTCGGAAGCATCTGCAGATGCTTCCTCTGCACTCGCCTCTGGTTCGGCGTCATCGGATGACTCATCCGAAGCCTCGGGCTCCGCGTCCTCGGCGGACGCTTCCTGAGCGGAGTCATCGTCAGATGAATCCTCAGTGGCCTCTGGCTCGGCGGCTCCATCAGAAGACGCCTCTTCAACCGGTGCTTCTTCCATGACGGCATCGTCCTCGGCCGGTTCTTCGGCAGCGGCGGGGGCGACTTCGCCCTCATCCTCGCGCTTGCCAACGAGAGCCTGGACCAACCCGACAACGTCGCGCTGGAGAGCAGAGATGAGGCCGGCAACGTTGCCCATCGGGGCAGCGAACAACCCGGCCATCTTGGCGAGCAGAACTTCACGGGGCTCGATGTCGGCCAGCTCGCTCACGCGCTCCGGGGACAGATACTCGAGCCCGAGAAGCCCAGCCTTGACTTTGAACACATCGTTGGCGCCGGCGAAGTCCTTCAGGACCTTGGCGGCGGCAACAGCATCGCCGTCGGCGATGGCGAGGCCCGTTGGGCCAAGCAAGTGCTCGTCGAGGGTGTCGATATCGAGCTCCGCGGCGGCGAGGCGGGCCAAGGTCATCTTCACGACCTTGAACTCTGCTCCGTTCGCCTTGAGCTCACGCCGCAGCTTCTGCTGCTGCGATACCGACAATCCGGCATACTCGGCGAGGAAAACAGCCCGAGCGTTTTCAATACGCTCTTTGATGTCGGCTACTGCCTGGACCTTCTCTGGTCTTGGCATGCTTCCTCCTTACTTACTCCACAAACTGGTGCCCAGCAGCTGTGCCCATAAAGGACAGGACTCCCGGCAGGTGCGGGAGCCCTTCAGTAAGGAAGAGCGACCTACGTGAGCGCCTAACGGACTTATGGCTTGCTGCCACCCACGGTCTGGGGCCGGGAAGATTATGCGGTTGGGCACAGAGTGTGCGAGGAGGGAGTGTAGGAACCCGCCTCAGCGGACCCAAATCCGTGCGGTGGACTCCACCACGGTCGTCTCCATCTACTTAATCTCCGTCCAGATCTGATCGGTTCGGTGCGTCAACTGCGGACCGCCGGAGTAGACAACGTTGACCGCTCCTGCGTTTGAGGTGGATCCGACGGCCTCACCGAAGACACCGATCGCGAGACCTCCGCGGGCCGAGCCCTTCAGGGCGCCCACTGCCAGCGCTGCTCCGAATCGATCGCCAGTTTCGGCAACTCCAAGGATTCCGGTGGAATCTTGACTGAAGATCTGGTCGATGGCGGCGGTCAAACCATCGTCCGAGCCGTAGAGCACGTTTACGGCCCCTGCGTCTTGGATGGCGCCAACATCTTCAAACGGCGCTCCGATGGCGAGATCCGATGTGCCGCTATGTCTGATGCCACCTGCCGCGAGCGCCGCCCCGAACTGGTCACCGGTTTCTGCCTTGCCTGCAATGCCCGCTGAATCCTGCGTCCAGATCCGATCAGCCGTCGAGAGTCCCGCTGCGGAGCCGTTGACTATCTGAACGGCGCCCGCGTTCACGAGGCCTTTGGCTTCTAGGTCTTCATAGCGAATCCCTATCGCCACGTCTTCGAAACCATCACCGTCGAAGTCTGCAATGGCCAGCGCACCACCGAATTGATCCTGCCGTTCAGCAACACCCCTGATGCCGTTTGTGTCCTGATGGATGAGCGTATCGACGGAGAACATGTTCGACCCGGTGCCGCCCATGAAAGCCTGAATCGCCCCGGCGTCGACAATGGGCCCCGTGATATCTTCGCCCACGATGCCGACGACGAGATCCGATTCACCGTCGCCATTGATGTCTCCGGCGGCTAGTGCAGAGCCGAATCGGTCTCCGCTCTCAGCGGCGCCGTCCACCCCGGCGACGTTCTGGTGGAGGACGACCGAGCCGGCGGTGCCGAGGCCGCCCGAATCACCGAGGAGAACAAAAACGGCGCCCGCAGCCTGGAGGGAACCGATCGCTTCACTGGGGACGCCGATGGCCAGATCATCATTCGAATCGCCATCGAAGTCACCTACGGCAAGCACGCTCCCGAACCCGTCAAAGGCCTCAGCTGCACCGGGCAGACCGGCCGCGCCTCCATCCACAATCCACGCGTTGGACGTGGTCAGACCGGATGACGATCCATAGAGGACAGAGACGGCGCCAGCAGAAACGATCTGTCCCACGTCCTCGCCGGGTGAGCCGACTGCAAGATCGTCACGCCCATCGTTGTTGAAGTCACCAGCGGCAAGGGACGTGCCAAATCCATCTCCAGCCTCCAGCGCACCGGGGACCCCGGGTACGGCTTGGTTCCAGAGCTGGGCTCCGGCCGTATCCAGACCGTCGAATGTCCCATACAGGACCACAACTCCGCCCGCCGCGGCCCGGCCGTTGATCGTCTCACCCGGCAGCCCGATGGCGAGGTCGGCATATTGGTCGCCGTCGAAGTTGCCTACCGCCACCGCCCATCCAAAAAGGTCACCCTTTTCCGACCAACCAGGTACTCCGGCGTCCATGCCCAGAGCGGCGCTGAGCGCGAGCCGCGGCCTTGTGATTCCATTCGTGTCAGAAACTGCAACGCCGGTATCCAATAGACGACGGCGAATGGCAGCACGCGTCAATTCGGGATCTGTGCCGTCCACCACTGCGAAAGCCCCGGCGACATGGGGGGTTGCTTGCGACGTGCCGCTCATCGTGGCTCCGCCGGCGCGGACGCACAGACCCGGCGCCAACATGTCGAGCTTTCGCGAGCTCTGCGAAAATGCAGCGACGGTGTCGGGAGCCGTCGAAGACTCGCCTGTGATCAGACAGTTCCCCGTGTCGTGCACGGCGCCCACTGCCGTCACGTATGGGGAGCAGGCTGGAGCGGCGATCCGCTTCTTGCTGCCGTTGTTCCCTGCGGCGACAACCGGCTCTACACCGACCGCACGCAAAGCCTGGAACTCCGAGTTGTACCAACCACAAGAAATCTGCGTGAAATCGGCACCACCCAAGCTCATGTTGACGGAGACGATGTTCAAGCGCTCCGCGTTGTCGATGGCCCACTCGAGCGCTCGCTTGGTCGGCCCGTTGCGGGCAAGGTTCTTGCCGAAGAGCCCGACCTTGAATACGTCGATGGCCACAATGTCGGCATCCGGGGCGACGGCGTTGACGATCGCGGCAACATTGGTTCCATGCCCATCGTCGTCCAGCCGACCGTCGTCCGTAGCAGTGTCGAAGTTGGCAATGACGGGGCAGCCCGGTTCGCCTGCCGTTGTACACCCGAATGCTGCTTGGGTGTGGTCCAGTCCGGTGTCAATTACGACGACGGTCGCTCCCGATCCCCGCTCGCCGGCTGCCGAAGTCACGTCCTGGCCGATGAACGGCAGACTCTGGTTTGTGCCGACATCAAATCCCAGCGTGTCCGGCGTAACCCGAAGCACTCCGGGCACAGCACGAAGGTTCTCGACATTCCTCGCCTCGATCTTTCCGATCACAGAAGGGCTGTAGGACATCGGTTCGATGTCTGTCAGGCCTGCAGCTTCGAGTTTCGCAAGGCTGGGACGAAGAGCGTCAGCCGATGCCGCCCGAATGTCGGTCAAGTCATCCATGGGGCCGGGCTCGACCGACTCGATATCCACAACAACTTCGACCAAGTGATCCGCCCCGGGACCGGCCGAAAAAAGCAACGAACCAGCTACCAAAGCCGCCAACAACACAGAACGCACGAGCTCCCCCTTCTCAACGGAATCGATAACACGAGTCCGAACGCCCAGCGCTGATACAACGTCGTGACCTGAAACCTCGAACAGCTGCCGAACGCCGTCCGGAGCCGAGGGACCGATATCAGACGACTCGGGTTCCGCCCTTCCACACCTGGGCGATGCGGTCCTTGAGGGTCGAGTAGTCATAAGGGTCGCCGTCAACGACCACGAGATCGGCGATCGCGCCCTCTGTGACCGAGCCGAGATCGGCAAGGCCCATTAGCTCGGCAGCAGAGGACGTGCCTGCAACTAGCGCCTGCTCGGCCGACAGACCGAGGGCCGTCATGATCTCCAGCTCCCTGAGATTGGTGCCATGAGGATCCACCGGACTGTCCGTGCCCATCGCCACCTTCACTCCCTTATTCACGGCCATCTTG
>JAHEJX010000047.1 GCA_024638645.1 Actinomycetes bacterium | reverse complement strand
TGGTGTTTCTGCTCATAGGCGCTGTATGGGCTGCATTCCTCCTGCCGTCTTTCTTTGAAAGCCGCAGGCATGCCCCCATTTCCGCCACACGCAATTTCCAAAGGACCACAGAGCTGCTCGGGTCGGTCGCCGGTGCCGATGCACAGCAGATAATGGCCCGTCGTCGTCAGGCATCGCGCAGGCGGCGGCTCCTTCTTTTCCTGAGCACCGGCGCGGTCGTCACCCTTGGCGTGGCGATCCTCACCGGGTCGATGGTTTGGCTCGGAGCCACGCTGATATTCGACTTGCTGATCGGTGCCTACGTGACCCTGCTGCTCATGTTGAGGCAGCGTGCATACGCATTGGCTGTAACTCCACGCATCGGAGCAGTCGAGTCTCCAGATGTCGACTCTGCACCCCGTCGGGAGGCCACACAGCCGACCACGGTGCGGGTCGTCGCCGGTTAGGCGCCGTTGGCCTCCGCCCTCGATCTCGAGGCTCTCGAATCTGCTGTCAGGGCTGAGCTCGATGGCAAGTTCGCCGCCCGCGAGAAGGCGCTCAAGAACTGTCGGCAGATCATTCAGGGATCGTCCAAGGCAATCCGGGCCCTACACCGCGGCGAACCCGACGTAGCACGAGGCCTTCTCGACGACGTGCGGGCGCTCATGGTTGAGATCGAACCGCAACTGGCCGAGCACACCGACATCTACCACGCCGGCTTCTTCTACGACGCAGTGAAGGAGTACGCCGAGGGTGAGTTGACGGCAGCACTGGTCGAGGGTCGGCCCCTTCCGTTGCCAGCCGACCTCGGCATGCATGCTGTGCCATATCTCAAGGGCCTCGGGGAGGCAGTGGGCGAGCAGCGGCGTCGGCTCCTCGATCAGCTCCGGGTCGGTGACCTCGCCGCGGCTGAGGCCACATTTGAGGACATGGAGGTCATCCACGACCTATTGGCCGCGCTCGACTATCCGGACGGCATGACGTCGCAGCTGCGACGTACGACCGACGTGGCGCGGTCCCTGATCGAACGTAGCCGCGCCGACCTGACAACGACCATCGTGCAGGAACGTCTCAGGGAACGGCTGGAGAAGTAGACCCCACTGAGGCGGTCTACAATTCCGCTCGACCTCGCACATGGGAAACAGCCCGGGGGTGTAGCTCAGCCCGGCAGAGCGCTACGTTCGCAACGTAGAAGTCACGGGTTCAAATCCCGTCACCTCCACTAGATCTGAGCGGTGTGCTGCCGCCGTGATTGCTGCGCACCCGGAATCGGGTGGTGGCCGCCGTGGGGCGCCGGTTGCCGTCTAACGTCGGGGCAATGAACGTTGACTTCTGGGTAGACCCCATATGACCGTGGTGCTGGGTGACGGCCAGGTGGGTCGTCGACGAGGTAGCGCCCCATCGTGATCTCCATGTCAATTGGCAGCCGATCAGCCTGTTTCTCAAGAACGAGCCGCCCGAGGACAGCCCCTGGTACGAGTCCAACCTGTTCACCCACAAACTCCTGCGAGTGATGGAAGCGACCAGAGCGGCCAACGGCGACGCTGCAGTGTTTCCGTTGTATTGGGAGTTTGGAAGGCGTATTCACCACGAGGGCCAGCGAGCATTTGATCCGGCAGCGGCGCTCGCTGCGGTTTCGCTCGATGCCGGGTTGGCCACCGCGTTCGACGATCCCACCTGGGATGATGTCGTCGCGCCGCGGATGGCAGCCGGCCTCGAACTTGCCGGCAACGACATCGGCACGCCGATCATCGCCTTCGACGATGCCCTGGGAGAGAGAGTCGGCATCTTCGGACCAGTCATCACCCGTGTCCCGCCGCCTGCCGAGTCCCTCTCCATCTGGGATGCAGTTGTGACGCTGACAACGACGGATGGCTTCTGGGAGCTGAAGCGAACGCGCACCGAACGTCCCGAGTTTCCCGAATCGCCTCAAATCGAGCCGTTTTCAGGCCACTAGCCCAATCGGGACGGTCGCGTTCATCGGTTAACCGACTCGCTGAGGCTGCCGACACTTGATGCATAGGTATGCCAATTGCGCAGCTGTCGCTGTGCGGAGCTGAATGAACACGATCGCCCCACCAGTCGAGGCGCCTCCGGCCCCAGTCGTTCACGTGACCCCCAAGCCGCGGGTCGCTCCTGTGTGGTTCCTCACGCTCGGTATGGCTCTGGCAGGTGGAGCCCTTGTCCTCTTTACTCACCCTGCCGGCACCCCCGACGGAATTCCTTGGTCTGTGCAATGGTGGGCGCTCGCAATTGGATTCGCCGTCGCAGAACTAGCTGCTGTGAAGATCAGCTTCGGGCGCGATAGCCACACGATTTCCCTGTCTGAGATACCAATGGTCTTCGGCCTCGCGCTGGCAAGTCCGATTGCGCTGATCGGGGGCCGTCTCCTCGGCTCGACCGCGGTCCTCGTGTTCTACCGCCAGCAACCGCCGCTCAAACTTGCCTTCAACGTTGCCCTCTTCAATCTCGAGACGGCGATCGCAATTGCGGTCTATCGGGTTTGGCTGGGGTCGGCATCTCCAAACTCGCTCTTCGGGTGGGGCGGCATCCTGCTCGCTGTGATTGCGGCCGTCTTGACTTCTGCGGCGATGGTCGACGCCGTCATCGCCCTTCACGACCGCATTCGCAAATTCACAGAATTGGCCCGCTCTTTCGCGACCGGTTCCCTCATTTCGATATCGGTCGGCTTCCTGGGCATGGTCTCCGTCGCATTGGTCTGGCACGACAGGTGGGCGTTCTTTCTCCTCGCCGGGATGGTCGGCATCTTCTTCATGCTGATGCGGGTGTACGGATCGATGTCGCGTCGTCATGACGATCTCAGGGCTGTATTCGCCTTCACCGGTTCACTCTCACGAGCTCAGTCGACTCAAGAGATTGCGACTCTGGCGCTCGATGAGTGTCGAAGCGTGCTGCGTTGCGAACTGGCCGACATCGTGATGTTCGACAAGGCATCGGGCGAGCCGGAGCGGCTGGCAATTCAGGCGGACGGGACGATCCAAACGCAGCGAATGGACAGCCGCACGGTTGCGTCGGTGCGGGCCCAGTTGTCCGCCACTTCCGAGCCGGTGCAATTCGGCGCTGATCACGGCGAAGACATCACGCGGTACTTCGCCGGCATGAACGTCGCAAACGGAATTGTCGTGCCGGTGGAGCGCGATAAGAGCCTGGTCGGGATCATTGCAGTGGGCAACCGGATCGACCCCATCAAGACATTCAGCCCGCTTGACATCGAACTGCTGGAATCACTTGCCCGCCAGTTCGCAGAATCGCTGGAGCGGGCTGAGCTCGTCGAGAAGCTCCAGGGCCAGATTGGAGCCAACGAGGACCTCATACGCTCCAAGGACAGCCTCATCGCCACGGTCAGCCATGAGATGCGCACGCCGTTGACCACGGTGCTCGGATACGCTGAGATTCTCGGTGAAGAAGCCGCCGCCGACGGGGATCCGGCCCGGCTCGAGATCCTGAAGTCGATCGCGGCAGAAGCCGCCAATCTGGACAACATCGTCGAAGACCTGCTCACCGCGGCCCGCGATGATCTCGGTGCGCTTTCGATTGAGCCCAAACCGACAGACGTACACGAAGAGGTGCTTGCCGTCGTCAACGGCGCGCTTGTGCCTGCCACCGGAGTGGTGACGGAGATCCTTCCGGTGCGGGCGTACACGGACCCGCAACGAGTGCAACAGATCGTGCGCAACCTGCTCGACAACGCCCATCAATGGGGTGGGGAGGCAATCAAAGTCACCGTCACCAGCGACGGAGAACACGCCAGAGTCAAGGTCGCAGATGACGGCGCCGGTGTGCATCCGGAGTTCCAGCCGATAATGTTCGCTCCATACAAACCGGCGCAAATGTCGGCATCGATTCCTGGTGCAATCGGTATCGGGCTAACGCTGTCGCGCCGCCTGGCGCGAATGATGGGCGGCGACCTGACCTACTTCCGGAGTGACGGGTGGTCGGTCTTCGAGCTCACAATCCCAATTGCGGGCCCGCCTCGATCCTCAGCAGCGTCTTAGAACCGGATCGCAGCCGCTGCCCAATGGAAACCTGCGCCGAAAGCGGTGAGGACTACTAGATCGCCCTCCACGATGCGGCCTTGATCTCGAGCCTGCCACAACGCGAGCGGTACCGACGCTGAGCCCGTGTTGCCGAACTTGTCGACGTTGACGAACGCCTGCCCCTCACGTAGCCCGAGCTTCTTGCCGACCGCATCAATGATGCGTTTGTTCGCTTGATGGGGGATGACGAGCTTGACGTCTTCGATGGTGCCGCCAACGTGCTCGAGCACCTCGGCAACGGCCTCGCTCATGCGCCCGACCGCTTGCTTGAACACCTCGCGGCCGTTCATGGTCAGATGCTGGTGGGCGCCTGAAGCGGCAGTTTCGACCGTGAACGGATCGCGGGTACCGCCTGTTGAAAGAGTCAGGATGTCCGTCTTGGAGCCGTCGGTGCCGGCGACGACATCGAGGAGCTGCGGACTGCTTTCTCCAGGGCCAACGACAACGGCCCCCGCTCCGTCGCCGAAGAGAACGCAGGTCTCTCGTTCTTGCCAGGAGATGAGACGCGAGATCAGTTCGACGCCGACCACCAATACGTTGCGGGGCGAGAAGGCAATGCGGGCCCGCGCCACGTCAAGGGCCTGGACGAATCCTGCGCATCCGCTCCCGCCCAGATCGTAAGAGGGGATGTTGTCGCAGCCGAGGCGATGTTGCAGAAAGGAGGCGGTGTCCGGGGTGTAGACCTCCGGAGTGTCCGTAGCCACGATGATTTCGCCGATATCGCCGGCAACCAGCCCGGCATCCTTGATCGCTACCTCGGCCGCGTTGGCGGCAAGATCGAGGGTGGCCTCGTCTTCTGCCGCAAACCGTCGCTCCTTTATCCCAGTGCGAGCGGTGATCCACTCGTCAGAAGTGTCGACGATTTCGGCCCAGTCGTCGTTGGTCATGACCCGCTCCGGTACGTAGCCGCCGAAGCCAAGGATCTGTGTCATGTCTGTCTGCCCATTGCTGTCGCGCTGATTCAGCGCAGTCTATCTCGCGGTCTCAGGCGGACTCGGGGAGGACACCTGCCGCTACTGTCCCCCCGGTGAAATACTCCTTCGCAAACGAACTCAGTGTGGCCGGCGACTTTCGGCACGTCATGAGCCTGTCACCGACTCCGGTGACGATCATCACGGCCCACACAGAAGAAGGTCCTGAGGGAATCGTCATCGGCTCATTCGTGTCGGTGTCGCTCGAACCGGCATTGGTCGGGTTCTTCGTCGGCAAGTGGACTCGCATGTGGCAGCCGATGAATCAAGCCGATGCCTATTGCGTCAACATCTTGGGCGAGGATCAGTCCCACCTCAGCAAACTGTTCATTACGCACGGCGTTGATCGTTTTGCGGAAGCCGAGTGGGACATGGCGGGTAACGGCGCGCCGGTTCTCGACGGAGCAGTGGCATGGATCGAGGCCAGGCCGTATTCACTCACCGACGCCGGCGACCATGATCTCGTCTTGCTCGAAGTCACAGGGCTGCGGTCCGGTCGGGATATCGATCCGCTCATATACCACCGCGGTCAATACTCCACCGTCCGGCCGTCAGCCTGATATCAGCCTGTTTAAGCCGTGGCAGCCTTAGGCTGCGCGCCGATGTCTCCTCGTTCCAAGCTCACAATTCTCGTCGCCTGTCTCGCGCTGGCTGCCTCTGCCTGCACGAGCTCAACGGACACAACTAGCTCGACATCTTCATCAACTACGGCGACGCCCACGACGTCGACCACGTCGACCACGACGACGCAGCCGCCCGACCCGCGTCTCGCCGAGCCGCTGCCGATCGACGACGGCGTCACGATTGGCAAGCTCGACAACGGCCTCACCTACTACGTTCGCGAAAACTTTCGCCCCGGCGACCGGGCCGAACTGCGCCTGGTAGTCAACGCCGGCTCGGCGCAGGAAGCTCCCGATCAGAGTGGAGGGGCCCACTTCCTCGAACACATGCTGTTCAACGGTACCGAGCGGTTTCCGGCGAACGAGCTGACCCGAGTCCTCGAGTCGTTTGGTGCCCGCTTCGGTCCAGACGTCAACGCATACACCAGCTTCGATGAGACTGTTTACGAGCTCTCCGTGGCCACAGATGATCCGGCACTCCTCGAGCTGGCATTCGACGTGCTTTTCGAATGGGCGGCCAAGGCTGCGATCGAGCAGAGCGAGGTGGAGAACGAACGTGGAGTGGTGCTCGAGGAATGGCGGCTTCGCAGCGCCGGGCTGAATGGGCGCATAGCGCAGGCTTATGAGGATGTGCTGCTGCGCGGCACGGGGTACGAGGGGCAGGCGCCGATCGGCGATCCCGACCAGCTCGAGATCACGAACGCGCAAGAGCTGCGCCGTTTCTACGAGGACTGGTACCGGCCCGACCTGATGGCCGTCGTCGCGGTCGGCGACTTCGAAGCAGACACCGTTATTGCCGCCATCGAAGATCGGTTCTCCAGCATTGCGTCGCGCACCGGGCCGGTACGCGATCGCGTCGAAGTCACGCCGTTTGAATTCGATCGAGTCCGGACGCTCGCCGATGCCGACCAGCCGAGTGCCTCGGTCGAGATCTACTATCCGACGCCATCGCGTCAGCCACAGACATTCGGCGACCGCAAAGATGGATGGGCGCTCCTCGTCGCCAACGACATGCTTGCCACCCGACTCAATGATGACGTGACTAGGGGAGAGGCGCCATTCCTTTCAGTGTCTGCAACCGATTTCGACTACACCCGGGGTCTTCAGGTGACGGGCCTCGCAGCCGACGTTTCGCCGGCCGAAGTCATCCCTGCCATCGCCGGCCTCGTGGTCGAAGTGGAGCGGGCGCTGATTCACGGCTATTCGCAGAGCGAGTTCGACAGGGCGATCGCCGGCTGGACCGCCGCCGTTGAACAGTTCTACAACGGCCGCAATTCAACGCAGGACGTCGAGTTCGCAGGACGTTACGTCAACCACTTCTTGGCCGGATCTCCGATTCTGAGCGCGCAGGATGACTTCGAAATCGACTCGGAGATCTTGGATGGGTTGACAACCGAGGATGCGTTGGCCGCCCTCGAGAGCCTCGTCGGTGAGTCCGCCAGGGTCACCGTTGTGATCGGACCCGCCGACGGCTCAGTCCCGGACAATGTGACCATCGAAGCAGCAATCGCCCTTGCGTTGGCGGGGACAATTGGCCCCCGCGACGACGACGAGACTGTCGGAGACACCCTGTTGGCAGCACCGACTCCGGTGGCGCCTCTGGAGCAGACCTCGCTACCGCTGGGCATTACACAACTCGTCTACCCGAACGGGGTCACGGTGCAGTACCTGGAGACGGACATCTCGGCGAACAGGCTGGTTATGGGGGGCCGCTCCCCGGGAGGCCTATCGAGGCTCGCCGACGAGGACGTCGTTGAGGGATCGCTCGTGGCCGACATCGTGAGCCGATCGGGCGCCGGAGTCTTCGATCGGGTCGCCCTCGACACATTCCTTGCCGACAAGTTCGTGTTCGTCGCTCCATATATCGACGTGGTCGAGGAGGGCCTGTTTGGCAATGCCGCCACCGAAGACCTGGAGACGATGTTCCAGCTCATCCATCTCCAGATGGTGGCGCCCCGGCTCGATGATGCTGCCACGGCCACCGTTCTACAGGAGATTCGACCATTCGCAGAGTCTCCGGGCGATATCCCAGGGCTGGCAACCACCATCGAGTTGATTTCTGAGCGGTGGGGGAGTGAGCCCCGCTATCGAGTGCTGCCGACGCCCCAGGAGCTCGATGAATACGACCCCGCCGCTGCTGGCCGGGTATTGACCGACAGGTTCGGCAATGCGGGGGACTTCGTCTTCACCTTCGCCGGGGATTTCGACGGTGCCGAACTGCGCAGACTGGCTGACCTCTACTTGGGGACACTGCCCGGCGCAGATCGAGATGATTCTGTTGTCGATTATCAGCAGGATCCGCCAGCGGAAGTCATCGATAAGACGATTGCGGTGGGTGACTCCGAACAAGGCTTCGTCACCTTCCTGTTCACGAACGAGCTGGCGCGTGACCCCCTTGTCGACATTCAGCTGGAGCTGCTCTCCCTGATCACAGACGTGAAGCTGCGCGATCGAATCCGCGAGGCGCTCGCCGCGACCTACACGCCCTTCCTGTCGGTGAGCGCGAGCGAAGAGCCCGATGAGATTGTCGAGACATTCCTCCAGGTCAGCGGCGATCCAGATGAGCTGGATCAAATCGTGGATGAGGCGATCACGGTTCTGCAAGTGCTGGCCAATGACGGCCCGACCGACGACGAACTAGCGACCGCCAAGGAGCAGCTTGGGCGCCAGTACGAACTGGTGTCGAACGAATGGTGGGTCGATCGGATGCTCTTCTACTCAGCACGACCCGACGAAATGCCCGATTCGCTCTTCGAGAACTTCGGGCTCATCGACCGGACCACATCTGACGACCTGCGTCGCCTGGCCGCCACGGCGTTTCCGCTCGACGGCTACGTGCTTGTGCGCCAGATCCCAGGGTGACCTCGCCGTGGTGACCCTCAACCGGAGGCGGCTGGCCGCAGCAGGCTTGGTCTTGAGCCTGAGCCTGCTCGCCGGTGCATGCGACTCGGCCGAGCCCACAACCACCACGATCGTCACTGCACCCTCAACAACGACGTTTGCTCCGATTGAGATAACCCCGGTGAGCACGACGATCGCTCCGGGCGTCGACCAGGCCGTCTACGACGAGCTCACCACACAGGTACGTGAACTGGTCGGCGTCGCCGAGGACTTGCGCGGCCTTGCCTTCTTGCAGGTGCCCGACGTTCAGGTTCTCGCCTTCGACGCGTTTGCCGCGAGGCTGGCGGCAATGCTGGCCGATCGGCTGAGTGACGAGCGACTGGCACTGGAGGAAGCCACCTATCGCCTCCTCGGCCAGTACGACGAGCCGCCCTCGATCGCGCGTTCAATTCGGCAGGTTTACGGCCCCGACGGCGCGATTGCCTTTTACGACGGGGAGGCGGCCCAGGTCGTCCTCGACGGCACCAGGGCGGAGCTCTCGGCTCTCCAGGCAAGCATCGTGGTCCGCGCCCTGGCGTGGGCCCTCATTGACCAATATCACGATGTCTTCGACCGTATTGCCGAGTTGGAAGTGATCGGTGATGGCGACGCCACCGACGCGTTGCGAACCTTGGCCGAAGCCGACGCGGTTGCAGTGCAGCTCCGCTATCTCCAGAGTCTGCCCGAGGCAGATCAGCGGAGCGCAGCCGCAGAGGTGGCGCAAACGGAGCGGGTGGGTCTCGACCAACTTCCCGAGGTTGTGCGCGCTCAGCTCGCCATGCCTCCTGAAGACGGTGTTCGTTTTGTTGACGAGATCGTCGCCGGGGGTGGATACGCCGCGCTCGATCGGGCTTACGATCCCCCGCCGGCTTCGATGGAGCAAGTGCTGCACCCTGGGCGGTTCGCAATCAGAGAGACCATCCGTGAAGTGCCTGAGCTTGCGGTCGAGATCGACGGCTACGAAACGGTAGACGACGGTTCATACGGCGAATGGCGGCTTCGACTACTCATAGGCGAAGCAGTCTCTCCGGGCCTGCTGACTCAAACGGCGGCCGGTTGGGGTGGTGACGCCCATCAACTGCTCGTCAACGGCGAAGACATGGTCTTTGTCTACATATACGGCGGCGACTCGGAAGAGGACGCCATCGAAGTCGCCCAGGCCTTCTTGGCCTTGGCTAGAGGGCCGCTCGAGGCAGGCGACGGCATCGACAGCGGCGGCGGAGTCTTGTGGGAGGGAACGTCTCGCTATGTCTTCGTCGACCGCATCGGTGACGGGTTGGTCTTCATCGTATCGACCAGCGCAGTTGCGGGCGCGTCAGCGCGCGGTCAGGTGAGGGTTCCTTAGCAGGGCGAGCGCGGTCAGCCGCGGCCGGCGTTGGGTTTGCGCCCGTGATTGGCTTTGCTGCGCCTGGCGCGCAGTTTCCGTCGCTTTGCTTTAGCCATAAGGGGCAGCAGGGTAACCCAACTCTCAGAATGCTCCCAATCTGAACCGGCCGTAACATCGGCAGGTGACGGCAGACCCTCCCGGCAAGCTCATCTTGTGTGGCACACCCATCGGGAACATGGGTGATGCCTCGCCCCGCCTGCATGCGGCGCTTCGCGACGCCGACGTCGTCTACGCCGAAGACACCAGACGCTCCTCGTATTTGCTGCAGACTTTGGGCCTGAACCGGCCACTGCGTTCGTATTTTGCCGGAAATGAGGCCGCTCGTTCCGAAGAGGTGGCAGAACGATTGAGGTCGGGAGAGACCGTGGCGCTCCTCACCGATGCCGGCATGCCGTCCGTTTCGGATCCGGGGTTGACGGCGGCTCGGGCCGCCCACACCGTCGGAGCCACCGTCACAGTTGTGCCCGGCCCGAGCGCAGTTACCGCCGCACTCGCCGTTTCCGGACTGCCCTCCGATCGGTTTGTCTTTGAAGGGTTCCTACCCCGCAAGCGGTCGGGCCGGCAGGCGCTCCTCGAGGAGTTGGCCGAGGAGCCGCGCACCATCGTCTTGTTTGCTGCGCCGAGCCGGGTCGCCGAAGAGTTGAGCGAGTTGTCTGCTGCTCTCGGCACACATCGTCCTGTGGCCGTCGTGCGCGAGCTGACCAAGTTGCACGAGGAGGTTTGGCGCGGTGGCCTGGGGATGGCCGTGACCGAGTTCTCGCAACGCACATCGATCAAGGGCGAGATCACAATTGTGATCGGCCCCAAGCCGGTCGTCGCCGCCGACCTGAGTGCAGCGGCGACGACGGCTCGCAAGGCCATCGAATCAGGAGTGAAGCCTTCTGAAGCGGTACGTGAGGCAGCAGCCGCACATAACGTCAGTAGGCGTCTCCTCTATCAGGAAGTGATTGCCGGCGGCAACGTTTAGTTGCCCGCAATCTCCGAACGGCACGCGGCGCAGAGGCCCCGTCCCTTGAACGTGCGCACGTCTGTCGTCGAACCGTCGAAGACGCACGTTGCTTGCAGCTTCCTGATCACTATTGCGTCGTTCTCAACTGAGATCGCGAGCTCGTCACCCTCACGAATGTTGAAAAGACGTCGCGTTTCGGCGGGCACGACGATCCGTCCCAAGTCGTCGATCTTTCGCACCATGCCGGTGTCCAAACCTGATTACCTCCATATGCCGACCTGCTTGATCGCATTGCCCCAAACCCCCTCGGGCACATTGCTCTCTTGTTCTACCACTTTGTGTGGCCACTTGTGCATTTTCAGATTCTGCCAGTCTGGAAAGAACTAGTAACCAGGCCCGGTGTGGGCTAGTGCGCTGTTCGGATCCACCATTCGTATCCGGTATCCAGGCGCCCGTATCCGGACTCGATCGCACTACTCGATACCGGCTACCGGATACGGGATACCGGTTACCATCGCGGACTTGAGCGACTCGCCCAAGAAAGTTCTCGTCGCAGTTGCCTGGCCGTACGCCCAGGGATCGCTGCATCTCGGCCACATGGCAGGCGCCTACCTGCCGGCCGATATCTTCGCGCGTTACCAGCGTGCAATCGGTAACGACGTCCTCATGGTCTCGGGCTCTGACGCCCACGGGACTCCCATCACGGTCCGTGCCGAGGCGGAGGGGGTGACTCCCCAGGAGATCGTCGATCGCTTTCATCCGGAGTTTCTCGGGTACTGGCGCGACCTTGGCATTACCTTCGACCTCTACACCCGCACGGACACTCCCAACCATCATCGCGTTGCCCAGGAGTTCTTCCTCAAGCTCCTCGAAAACGGGTACATGTACCCCGCGACCAGCGAGCAGTACTTCGACGAAGAGGTTGGTGAGTTCTTGCCCGATCGTTATGTCGAGGGAACGTGCCCCCACTGCGGATACGAGATGGCCAGGGGCGACCAGTGCGACAACTGCGGACGCACCCTCGATCCCACCGACCTGGTCAACCCACGCTCGAAGCGCAGCGGCTCGGCCCCGGTCCTGCGCGAGACGGAGCACTACTACTGGAAGTTGAGCGCCTTTGGCGACCGGCTCCTCGATTGGCTCGGCGACAAGAAGGGCTGGCGACCTCACGTCATCAACTTCGCCAAAGGAATGATCGAAGACGGGCTGATCGACCGTGCATTCACTCGCGACATCTCGTGGGGTATTCCGCTACCGGTCGACGATCTCGGCGACGGCAAGCGCATCTACGTGTGGTGGGAGGCCGTGATGGGCTACTACTCGGCGCCTCAGGAGTGGGCGCAGCTCCAGGGCGATCCGGACGCATGGAAGCCATGGTGGACCGACCCGAACGCCGAGTCCTACTACTTCGTAGGCAAGGACAACATCCCGTTCCACGCCGTCTTCTGGCCCGCTTTGCTGATGGGCCACGGCGGTCTCAACCTGCCGACCAATGTGCCGGGCAACCAGTTCGTCACCTTCAAGGGCGAGAAGGCTTCGAAGTCACGCGGCGTGGGCCGCCCCTTGCGGTGGTACCTGGAACACTTCGAGCCTGATGCCTTGCGCTATGCGCTGGCGGCCAACCTCCCGGAGACGAGCGATTCTGATCTGACGGAAGGTGAGCTGGTGCGTCGCGTCAACGATGAGCTCGTCGCAGCATGGGGCAACCTGGTCAACAGGGTCGTCTCCATGACGCACCGCTATTTCGAAGGCGTTGTTCCGTCATGTGAGGTCCACGACGCTGTAGACGAAGCGCTCCTCGAGACGGTGCGTAGCGGCATCAATGAGGTCGGCGCCGAAATCCAAGCGGTGCGCCTCAAGGCCGGCCTCGCCAAAGCCATGAGTCTGGCTCAAGCTGCGAATGGCTACCTCAGCGATCGGGAGCCGTGGCAGACCGCCAAGACCGACTTGGAGCGCACCGGCGCCACTCTCGGCGTGGCCCTCAACGCCATTGCCGGAATTGCCGTCGCGCTTGGCCCGTATCTACCGTTCACGTCCCCTCGGGTCTTCGAGATGCTGGGCCTCGATCAGGAGCAGCACTGGCACCGGCCGGTCGTGCCCGCCGGCACGAAGCTGGGTTCCGTGGAGCCACTGTTCGCCAAGGTCGACGCCGAGATGCTCGAAGCCGACTGAAGTGGCGACCTGGGTCGACAGCCACTGCCACCTGTTCTCTCTCGACGAGGCAGCCTCATCCGTCCTCGACCGCGCTGAATCGGCAGGCGTTTCTTGGGTGCTGGTGCCGGGGATCGACCTCGAGTCGTCGCTGCAGGCTCGCGCCATTGCGACTGCCGAGCCGGCGCGCGCAATGTGGTCGGCAGGTCTGCATCCGCACAATGCCGCAAGCTGGCTCGTGGAGGGAGGACGGATCGAGGCGCTGGCTGCGAGCGCCGCCGCGATCGGTGAGTGTGGCCTCGACTTCTACCGCAACCTGGCGCCGCGTGGTGCCCAGCTCGACGCATTCCGGGCCCAGCTGGAACTCGGGATGAGCCTGGGCAAACCGGTGATAATCCACTGCAGGGATGCCTTTGCCGAGGTCTATGCCGAGCTGGAGTCGGCGTGCCTTGGTGCAATGGCGGTAATGCACTGTTGGACCGGTGGGCCGAAATGGACCAGACGTTTCCGCGAACTGGGAGTCACCTTTTCGTACGCCGGGCCGGTGACTTTCGACGGTGGAGATACCGTGCGTTTGGGGGTTGCTGAGGCTCCGCCGGATCGGACAATGGTCGAGACCGACACTCCGTACCTGACCCCACCGCCCGACCGTCGCTCCAGCAATGAACCTGCCAATGTGCCATTGATCGGGCGGGCGCTAGCCCAGGTTTGGGGCCTCGACGTCGCGGAGGTGGCTGCCGCCTCGTCGGCGACGGCGACCCGCGTCTTCGGAGGGCCAGTTTGAGCGACATCAGGCCGCAGGGCCGTAACGAGATCAAACAGCTACTCGCCGACCACGGCCTTCGTCCGCAGCGCCGCCTCGGTCAACACTTCTTGGCGGATCCCAACATCGTGGAGCGGATCGTTGTCGAAGCCGGAATCGAGCCAGGGGAAAGCGTTCTCGAGATTGGGTCGGGGACGGGCACGTTGACTCGAGCGCTGGCGGGCGCAGGCGGCAACGTCGTGGCTTACGAGGTCGATCGAACCCTTCGCAGCCTGCTCGAAGAGGTCGTGTCCGGCCTCAATGTCGAATTGAGATTCGAGGACGCGCTTGTTGCCGACTGGGCAGGCGAGTTTTCGAAGGGCATGTGGAAGATGGTCGCCAACCTTCCATACAACGTCGGCACGCCCATTCTGCTCGACGCCGTTCGGTCCGCAACCGCCATCCACAGGTTTGTCGTGATGGTCCAAAGAGAGGTAGCGCTTCGACTCGTTGCTGAGCCCGGATCCAGGCAATATGGGCTGCCGTCCATCGTGGCTCAGCTCCACACGGAGCCGCGTTTGGCATTTCGGGTTTCGCCCAGCGTGTTCGTGCCACCGCCGGAGGTTGAGTCCGCCGTGGTGGTCCTCGATCGGATTGAGCCCCATCCGCTTGCCGAGCAAGCGGGACGCATTGCTTCGGTTGCTTTTCAGCAGCGCCGCAAGATGTTGCGCGGCACTCTCGGGGATCGGATCGATATCGCCGGGTTCGAGGCAGCCGAGATAAGCCCCTCTGCCCGTCCCGAGGAGCTCTCGGCTGCCGACTTCTTGCGGCTGGCAGAGGTGATGGAGTGATCGAGGCCATCGCCTGCGCCAAGGTGAATTTTTCGCTACGAATCGGTCCGGTGCAGGAAAACGGCTTGCATCGCATCGGCGGACGTTTCCAATCGATTAGTTGGATCGATCGGCTCGAAGTCGGGTGGGCCGATGAAGACAGCCTGGCGTCGATGAGCGGTGGTCCCGTGATCGCCGGCAAGAACAATCTGGTGTGGCGGGCCGCAACCCTCGTACGGACGGAGGCGGAGAGCGATCGCCCGGTGCGCATCTCCCTTGGCAAATCCATCCCCTCGGCAGCCGGCCTCGGTGGTGGCAGCGCTGATGGTGCCGCGGCGCTTGGTGCACTTGGGCGAATGTTCGGTGTCGACATCACGACGCAGCTTGCCGGGAAGCTCGGCTCGGATGTTCCGTTCTGCTGGCGCGGGGGAGCGGCAGACGTTGGCGGCACCGGGGGCACATTGCAGGCGCGCGACGTGCCGGGAGGATTCGCCCTCGCTCTTGTTGTGCCTCCCGTCGAGTTGTCGACCGCAGCCGTCTTCACCCAGTGGGACGCGATGGGCGGCCCGTCAGGCAGTCCGGTCACCGGCCTCGACTTGCCACCCTCGTTGCGCTCCGCCGAGCCGCTCGTGAACGATTTGCACCCGGCGGCGGCTGCCGTCGCTCCCATTCTCGAAGATTGGCGGCGCGAGCTCGAGAGCAGCTGGGGGAGAAAGGTGTTGCTCACGGGCTCCGGCCCTACGATCTATGCGTTTTTCGTCGACTCAGCAGAGGCCTTTGCTGCGCTCGACGCTATCCCGCCGGGAGCGCGCTCCGCTGCGGTCGCAGGGCCCGTGCCTTTTGGGTGGGTTGCTCGAGATGACGCCGATATGTGGTCGTACGCCCGTCTGGATGAGCCGGCCGAGGAGCTGGCAGGCAGACTCTTCGACGGCTAGGCCGGTAGCTGCACCTACAATCGCCCCGCTCCCGCTTTGGGCGCCACCCTTGGGGGATGGTGTAACAGGTAGCACATGTGGTTTTGGTCCATACAGTCCGGGTTCGAGTCCTGGTCCCCCAGCCAAATGGGCAACAAGTCGTTAGTGCTCGTACTTAGAGGAATCAATGTCGATTCACGCAATCGTTCTGGCGGCCGGTCAGGGCACCCGAATGCAGTCGGACCTCGCCAAGGTGCTCCATGTCGCGGCGGGGCGGACGCTCCTCGACTGGTCGCTGGCCGCACTGGCCGACCTCGATCTCAGCGCCGTCAGCGTGGTAGTAGGCCATCAAGCGGCGGCGGTGACAGCATCGATTGCGGATCACGAACTCGCCCCACTCGTCGCAACGGCCCTGCAGGCTGAACAGCTCGGCACCGGACATGCCGCCGGGATTGGGCTCGCCGCGCTGCGGCCTCGGCCTGGTGACACGGTTGTTGTCATGCCGGGCGACATGCCCCTCTTGCAGTCCAGGACTCTGCAACGCCTGATCATCGAGCACGAGAGCAGCGGCGCAGCCGCAACGCTAGTCAGCGCCGTGCTCGCCGACCCTACCGGTTACGGCCGCATCAAGCGCGAGGGAGAGCGCGTGGTTGCCATCGTGGAACAGGCAGACGCCACTGTTGAGGAGACCGCGATCACCGAGATCAACACCTCGGTTTACGCATTTCAAGCAGAAGCGCTCCGGCGCAACCTGGCCCGACTGACCACAGAAAACGCCCAAGGTGAGCAATACCTCACAGACGTGATCGGGCTGCTGGCCGACAACGGCCAACACGTTGCGGCGCTCATCGTGGACGCCCAAGAGGCCGTCGGCGTCAACACTGTCGACCAGTTGGAGCAGGCTGCGGCGGCCCTGATGGCTCGTACCGACTAGCTCGTAATGGTTGCGCGCCTCCGCCAACTTTGCTCGCAGCCTTCAGTTGCTACCCTTCGACGGTAAGGGCAGGGCTCCTTTGGAGGACAACGATGGAGATCACGAGCCGCAAACGGCTCATGGTGTTCTCTGGATCGGCTAACCCGGGCTTGGCCCGCGAGGTTGCCAACATCCTAGGAACCGACCTGGGTGGCGTAGAACGGTCGGTATTTGCGAACGGCGAGATCTATGTTCGCTTCACCGAGAGCGTACGCGGCTCCGACTGTTTCATCATCCAAAGCCATACCGAGCCGATCAACTTCCACATCATGGAGCAGATGGTGATGATCGACGCTCTCAAGCGGGCCTCGGCTCGCCGCATCACCGCCGTCGTTCCGTTCTATGGATACGCCCGCCAGGACAAGAAGGGCAGGCCTCGCGAACCAATCACGGCCAAGCTGATGGGCGACCTCTTCATTGCGGCGGGAGCCGATCGCATTGCCGCGGTCGATCTCCACACCGGTCAGATCCAGGGATTTGTCGACGCACCGTTCGACCACCTCACCGCCCACCCTGTGTTCGTCGACTACCTGAAGGCAAACACCGCCCAGCCACTTGCCGTTGTATCGCCTGACGCCGGTCGGGTGAAGCTCGCTTCGAAGTACGCCCGTGACCTCGACGCCACCGTTGCCTTTGTGCACAAACATCGCCGCAGCGATGTTCGCAACGAAGTGGCTGCCCACGAGATCATCGGTGATGTCGAAGGCCGTCACGCCGTCATCGTCGACGACATGATCGATACAGCCGGGACGGTGTGTGCTGCCGCCGAGCTGCTCAAACAGCGCGGCGCTCTCAGCGTCAGAGTGGTCGCTACTCACGGCGTGCTTTCGGACCCGGCCGTCGATCGAATCAAGAACGCACCGATAGCAGAGCTGGTGATCTCGAACACCCTTCCGGTGCCGGACGACGCTCTCAACCTGCACAACTTGACGGTGCTGTCCATCGGATCTCTTCTCGCTGGAACGATCAACGCGATCTTCACCGACGCTTCCGTGAGCGAGATCTTCCAGGGCGAAAACATGTGACCGGGTCCAATCGGGCCCAACTCAGCGCGGCGGTGGCGGATCTGATTGCCGCCGGTTACGAGCAGCATGTTGAAAGTGCCGACAAAGTTGTGGGCAGAGCACCGCAGCGTTTTTTTGCAAGGCAATGGCCCGCGCTCCACGAAGACGCAGTCGCCGTCATGGACCTATACGCCGATTCGGTCGCCGCCGTTCTCGCAGCCGTAGCGGACAAGCTCGCGGATCGGATTGAGGATCGTTCCGTCTGGTCAGAGGTGCGTGATGCATATGCCGCAGCCACCGCCTCGAGAAAGGACGCCGAGGTCGCGGCAACTTTCTACAACTCGATTACGCGCCGTGTGTTCGACACCGTCGGGATGGACGCCTCTGTCGAGTTCACCTCGCTCGTGCTTCCACCGGAGGTGCCGGCGGCCGTGAGGCACTTGAGCGGCGATATGGCCGAGGTCGTTCACGAGGCGCTCACGGCTGCCGGGATCCCAGGAGAGTGGCGCAATGTGAGCCGCGACGTTCGCATCGCTTCCGAGGAGCTCGAAACGGCACTGCGCAACAGGGGCGTCCACCACCGGGTCGAAGGCGGCGAGATCCTCGATGAGATCTTCTACCGGGGCCAAGGCGCATACCTCGTCGGCCGGCTTGTTGCCGGCGGTCGGATGCACCCTGTGGCTTTCTGTGTCCACCACACCAGTCGCGGTCTCGTGCTTGGCGCCGTGCTCACCGAGACGGACATCAACGTGCTCTTCAGCTACACCCGGTCCGCGTTCCACGTCACTGCTGAATCCCCTTCTGCGGTCGTCAACTACTTGCGGGAGCTCATGCCGACCAAGAAGAGGGCCGAGATCTACTCCACGATCGGATTTCGCAAACACGCCAAGACCGAGCAATACGCAGACCTGATGCGCCACGTCGAATCAACCAATGAGCGGTTCGAGCACGCCAGGGGTATCAAGGGGATGGTGATGATCGTATTCACAATCCCCGGTTTCGATGTTGTCTTCAAGATCATTCGCGATCGATTCCCCTATCCGAAGCAAACGACCCACCGCCAAGTCATGTCCAAGTACAGGCTCGTGTTCCGCCACGATCGGGCGGGACGGCTGATCGACGCGCAGGAGTTCGAGCAGCTCAAGTTCGATCGCAGCAGATTCACCGAGGAGCTCCTGGCTGAACTGGCTACGGAGGCGAACCGCTCTGTGACCATCAGTGAGGACTCGGTGACACTCCACCACGTGTACCTGGAACGGCGGGTGATCCCACTCGACATCTACATTCGGGAGGCAAACCCGGTCAAAGCGCGCGCCGCCATCGTCGACTACGGCCGAGCAATCAAGAACTTGGCTGCCACCAACATCTTCCCGGGAGACATGCTCCTCAAGAACTTCGGCATCACCCGGTCGGGTCGAGTTGTCTTCTACGACTACGACGAGATCACTCAACTCACCAGATGCAAGTTCAGGGAGATGCCTGAAACAGACGACCCAACTGACGAGATGTCGGCCGATCCTTGGTTTGGTGTTGGCGATGACGATGTCTTCCCTGAGGAGTTCCCCCGCTTTCTCGGATTGCGCGAGGAGCTCCGCGAGGTGTTCGACGATCACCACTCTGACCTCTTCGGCGTTCGTTTCTGGCAGCGCGCTCAGGACCGGGTCAAGGGAGGGGAGTTCATCGAGATCTTCCCGTACGAGCGGCATCGCCGTCTGGGTGCGAGCAGGCAGAGACGGACGGGGCAATAGTGGAAAGCGTCGAAATGACGATCGAGACGGGACGGCGCAGGGGGACATTTGATCTCACCGGCGAGATCGCCGCATTTGTGGCCGGGCGTGGCGACGGGCTGCTGTCGGTCTTCGTCCCCCACGCCACGGCAGGTGTGGCCATCCTGGAGACTGGTGCCGGCAGCGACAGCGACTTCATGGATATGCTCGACCGGACGGTCGCACGCGACGACGGGCTCTACCGGCATCGCCACGGCAGTGCCGGCCATGGTGCCGATCACGTCATCCCAGGCATCGTCGCTCCCTCCGTGACCGTCCCAGTGCTGGGAGGCAAGTTGGCTCTGGGTACCTGGCAGTCAATCGTCCTAGTCGATCCCAACCAGGACAACGCCGTACGGCGGGTGCGGTTGAGCTTTCTCGGGGGTTAGGCACCCGGCGGGTTTTGCTCCACGCGGCCAATTCGCCCATAATGTTGCTCTGCCAGACCGGTTGTGACGCTACCGCGCCTCCCGGTCGTTCGTTACTCAGGAGTTCACTCATGGATCAGGTCACGCTGCGTGCTGCCGAGCGTTCCGACTCCGGATCGCGCGAGTCGCGTCGCCTACGTCGTTCCGGGCTCGTTCCCGCCAACATCTACGGTCGTGGCATGGACGCCACGTCCGTCACCGTCGATCGCAAAGAGCTCTATACAGCGCTGCACACCGATGCCGGCCACAACGCGCTGATCAGCGTGTCCGTCGAGGGTGGGGAAGAGCTGTTGACCGTCGCCCGTGAGGTACAGCGCCATCCGGTCCGCGGCGAGATCAGTCACCTCGATTTCATTCGAGTTGTGCTCGATGAGGCGATTGAAGCCGAGGTTTCTCTCGAGTTCACGGGAACGCCTGTCGGTGTATTCCAAGATGGCGGCTTTGTCGAGATGATCGCCACGACGGTTTCGATTTCGGCCCTGCCCCTTGCGATCCCGACCTCAATCGAATATGACATCTCCCATCTCTACATCGGTGACACCGCCAAGGTCGCCGACCTTCCAGCAATCGACGGTGTCGAGTATCTCGACGATCCCGAGCACCCGATCGTTGGTGTGGTGGCGCCGCGCGTCGAGGAAGAGCCAGAAGAGCTCGAGGGCGAAGAGCTCGAGGGCGAAGAGGGCGAGGCCGTCGAAGGCGCCGAGGGCGAAGAGGGCTCCGAAGACGACTCCGCCGAGGGCGACGAATAGGCGATATCGCCACCCCGGCTCTGATCGTCGGCCTGCGCAACCCAGGCGAGCAGTATGAGGCCACCCGTCACAATCTCGGTGCGGATGTCGTAGCAAATCTGGCCGCCCGCCACGATGCGGGCTTCAAACGAGCGCCCCGGATTCGTGCGGAGATGGCAGTCATCACCGTAGGTGGGACGCGGGTGATCTTGGCCAGGCCCAACACCTTCATGAACGAGTCCGGACATGCAGTGGCGCCGTTGGTCGACTACTTCGGCATGCCGCTCGACCGCCTTCTCGTCGTGCATGACGACATCGATCTGCCTTTCGTCAAGATGCGAGTGCAGCAAGGTGGCGGCTCGGGTGGGAACAAAGGCGTAGGTTCGATAATCAGGTCCTTGGGAGACGAGGAGTTCTGGAGACTCAAATGTGGTGTCGGTAGGCCGCCGGGGCGCCAGGAACCCGCTTCTTTTGTGCTGAAGCGCTTTGCCAAGACGGAACGGGATGACATTGAACTGCTGCTCCAATATGGTGCCGACGTCATCGAACTGTTCGTAGCGGCAGGAGGCAATGCCGCCAGACAACAGGCCGGTGAAATCAAGATCGCAGAGTGAGCCGGGGAGGCAGTCGTGGGTGAATTCGTCGGAGCAATCGACCAGGGCACCACGAGCACCCGCTTTGCTGTGATCGATCGATCCGGGTCCGTGGTCGCGATGGCACAACGTGAGCACGAACAGATCTACCCGCAACCCGGCTGGGTTGAGCATGACGCCGCCGAGATTTGGGCCAACACTCAGGTGGTAGTCGCTGAAGCGCTCCAAGGTGCAGGTCTGAACCCTGATTCGCTCATGGCCGTTGGAATCACAAATCAACGCGAGACGGCTGTGCTCTGGGATAGGGCCACCGGCGAGCCGGTAGCGCCGGCCATTGTGTGGCAGGACACCCGTACTGCCTCCCTGGTGAGAGAGATGGGTGGACAAGAGGGCCCGAGTCGTTTTCAGCACAAGACCGGCCTCCCTCTTGCGACCTATTTCGCCGGCCCCAAGGTGAGGTGGATGCTCGAAAACGATGCCGGCCTGGCGGCTCGCGCCGCCCGGGGAGAGCTGGCGTTCGGCACCGTCGATTCCTGGCTGATCTGGAATCTGACCGGCCGCCACGCGACGGACGTGACCAACGCGAGCCGCACAATGCTGATGGATCTCGAAACGCTCCAATGGGATGCGGAGCTGATTGCGGGCATCGGGGTTCCCGAGGAACTGCTCGGCGAGATCGTTCCATCGGTGGGCGCGGTCGGCCGGTGCACTGGTGTTCTCGAGGGTGTTCAGCTCGCCGGAATCCTCGGAGATCAGCAAGCCGCCATGTTCGGACAAGCGGCCTTCGGTTCGGGAGAGGCGAAGAACACGTACGGAACGGGCTGCTTCTTGCTCGTCAACACCGGCACCAGGCTCGTCCGATCTGAGAATGGTCTGCTCACCACCGTTGCCTATCAAGTTGGGTCGGGAAAGCCTCGCTACGCACTCGAAGGTTCTGTGGCCATCGCCGGTGCAGGTGTCCAGTGGCTGCGAGACAACCTTGGTCTCATTAGCGATGCTTCCCAGATCGAGGCGCTGGCCAAACAGGAGGAGGACAACGGGGACGTGTATTTCGTTCCTGCGTTCTCCGGCTTGTTCGCTCCCTACTGGCGCGACGACGCTCGCGGCATACTCGCCGGCTTGACCCGCTACGCCAACAAGGCCCATATCGCTCGGGCAGTGCTCGAGTCGGTCGCCTATCAGACGAGGGACGTGCTCGATGCGATGCGGGCAGATGCGGGCATCGCCCTCGAGTCGCTCAAAGTCGACGGAGGAATGGTTGCCAACGAGCTATTGATGCAGTTCCAGGCCGACATCCTCGGAGTCGACGTGATCAAGCCGGTCGTAACGGAGACCACCGTGCTCGGAGCGGCATACGCAGCCGGGCTGGCGGTGGGCTACTGGCAGAATACCGATGCGCTTCGCGGCAACTGGGAGGAGGAGTCCCGGTTCACGCCCCAAATGGACGAAGCCACTCGAGACGGGCTGTACGCGTCCTGGAAGAAGGCGGTCACCAAGAGCTACGGCTGGGCGTGATCCCTGGGGATCACGATCGAGAAGATCCTGCGGATTTCTCGGCCGTCGGTAGTACTCGGTACCTAGTACTCGATACTTAGAACTCAGCACGAAGTGCTGCCTACCATCGCCGCAATGAACGTCCCCAACTGGCTCGCCGTCATCCGAATCGTGCTGACACCTGTCGTCATGGCGTTCGTCCTGCTCAGCGGCACTATGGATGGTGCCTTCGGAATTGCCTGTGGGGTCTTTGTCATTGCGGCATTGACCGACTTTGCCGACGGCTATCTCGCCCGTCGCTGGCAGATCACTACGACGCTTGGGGCGTTTCTCGACTCCGTCGCCGACAAGGTATTGGTGACGGGGAGCCTCCTGGTGCTCATCGAGGTGGGCCGGGCCTGGTCCTGGGCGGCGTTCATCATCATCGGCAGAGAGCTTGCAGTGATGGGCCTGCGCGGCGTTGCTGCTTTGGAGAAGTCGGCAGTGCCTCCCAGCGTCTGGGGCAAAGGCAAGACGGTATTCCAGTTCACCGCGATCGGTCTCGCCATGGTGAGGCCCGCATCGGAGTGGGGTCCCTACTTCCTCGACGAGTGGGTGATGCTCATTGCAGTGTTCTTCACGTTGCTGTCGGCATGGGACTATTTCCGTCATTACGGATCCGCGCTGCGAATCGAACGACCCGACTAGGCCCGCTCCAATTCTGCGTCCCTGAGACCCGTTACGATGCGTCCAGTCGTGACAGCTCCGCTTGCCGCGCTTCTCCAACGATTCACGCCCGAGCACGTTCCTGCGATGCCCGGGCGATTCGTCGTGCCCCCAGCCTTGCGAGCTTATGTGCTTGCCGGCGTTGCAGCGCATTCTGGGTCTCCGCTTCTGGCGGTGGTGCCGGGTGAACGCGAGGCAGAGGACCTCGTGGACGATCTGGCGCTCTTCACCGAAGACGCTGTGCTGCTGCCGGCTTGGGAGACTCTGCCGTTCGAACATGTTTCTCCCAACATGGTCACCATGGCGGCTCGGTCGGTGGCCAGACATCGGCTGTCTGTGGGCGGCTCGGTCGTGGTTGTAGGCAGCGTGCGAGCTGTGACCCAGCGAGTGAGCCCCTCTCCGGTCGCTCCGGTGGCGCTGGCCGTAGGGGCTACGGAGGACTTTGACGATGTGGTGGCGAACTTGGCGGCAGGTGGCTACCACCGCACCGATCGCGTCGAGTCCCGCGGCGAGTTCGCGGTGCGCGGGGGCATCATCGACGTCTTCCCTGCCCAGGCGTACGAGCCGGTGCGGGTCGAGTTCTGGGGTGACGAGATCGACGACATCCGCACATTTGCGATCGTTACCCAGCGCGCTTCGGAAGCAATCGAATCCGTGTCGATCTATCCGGCGCGCGAGGTGCGCATCGACGATGAGCTCGCAGAACGCGCCGCCAAGCTGGCGCAAAGCGAGCTATGGGCAGCCGAGACTTGGGACAGGGTCGCCGAAGGCATCATGTTCGCCGGAATCGAATCGTGGCTCCCGTGGCTGACCGGCCCAACCTCGATGTTCGAGGAGGCTGCTGCTGCTGGAGCACAGCTAGTCGTATTTGATCCCGATCGGGCTGGGTCCCGGTCAACCGACCTGCTCACCGAAGAGGCGGATCTGGCTGCCGCACTCTCGGAGACATGGGGGATCGGTGCGCCGCCGGCAGGCGAGCATCCTGACCTCTACCTACCGTGGGAGCCGCCGGACGCGGCCCTTTTTGCTCCGCCGCAGCCGGCCGGCCCGGCCGATGAGGGCTTCCAGATGCGAGGGCTCGATGCCGTACCCGGCAATGCCGAGTCTGTGGCTCACGGTCTCAGACGTCTGACAGCCGCCGGAGTGGATGTCGTGGTTGCGATGGACGGCGACGCGGCAGCCGGTCGAGTGTCCAGGCTGCTTGCTGAGGCAGGGCTGGGCCTGGACGTTGTCGATTCCGTCGACGGGGTGCGAACGGCAATCATCCCCGCCGGCATCCACCAAGGGTTCATCGCTCCCGACTTGGGCATCGCGGTACTCGGCGAGCAGGCGATCGCCGGTCGGCGTCGCTCCCATCGCGCAGGTCGAGGTCGAAGGCGGGAAGTCGACGAGGAATATCGTGATCTCAAGCCGGGCGACTTCGTCGTGCACCGCACCCACGGCATCGGTCGATTCGAGGGGCTGGTGCATCGAGAAATCGCCGGAGTGGAGCGCGACTATTTGCTCGTCGCCTATTACGGCGAAGACAGGCTCTATGTGCCAACGGATCAGCTGGCGGCGGTGCGGAGGTATACCGGCGGAGAGATACCACGGCTGTCACGAATGGGCGGTAGCGACTGGGCGCAGACCCGGAGCAACGTGCGGCAGGCGGTTGCAGTGGTGGCCGAACAGGTTGTTGCGCTCTATCGGGAAAGGGCCGCAGCTGAAGGAATCGTCTTCGAGAGGGACACGCCGTGGCAGGCCGAGTTCGAGGGAGCGTTCCCATACGAGGAAACGCCGGACCAGCTGACCGCGATCGCTCAGGTGAAGGCCGATATGGAGTCTTCCGACCCGATGGATCGCCTGATCTTCGGCGACGTTGGTTTCGGAAAGACGGAAGTTGCGATCCGGGCGGCATTCAAGGCGGTTCAGTCTGGCAAGCAGGTAGCCGTTTTGGTGCCTACCACCCTGCTTGCTCAGCAGCACTTCTCTACCTTCTCGGAGCGCCTGGATCCTTACCCGATTCGGGTCGAGATGTTGAGCCGGTTCCTGACCGCCAAGGAGCAACGTGAGGTTGTAGCTGCACTGCGCAGCGGCGAAGTGGACATCGTCATCGGCACCCACCGGCTGCTGTCGGACGACGTCGCCTTCAAGATGCTCGGCCTTGTCATCGTCGACGAGGAGCAGCGTTTTGGGGTCGCCGCCAAGGATGCGTTGCGCCGGCTGCGGTCATCAGTAGACGTGCTGACACTGACTGCAACGCCGATTCCGCGCACGCTCGAGATGGCTCTGACCGGCATCCGCGATGTCAGCCATATCAGGACACCGCCTGAAGACAGGCATCCGATCCTCACTTACGTTGGGCCCTACGACGACCGCACCGTTTCAGCGGCGATTCGCCGTGAGATGCTGCGCGAGGGCCAGATCTTCTACGTTCACAACCGGGTGCAGTCGATCGACTTGGCCGTCGAGCGACTCCGTCACCTGGTGCCGGATGCCCGGTACGCGGTGGCGCACGGTCAGATGAACGAGGGCCAACTCGAGCAGGTGATGTTCGACTTCTGGAATGGCGAGTTCGACGTGTTGGTTGCCACGACCATCATCGAATCCGGGCTCGATCTGCCTCAGGTCAACACCCTCATCATCGAGCGAGCGGAACGGCTCGGGTTGGCGCAGCTCTATCAGCTGCGGGGACGGGTTGGACGCTCCAACCAGCGGGCATACGCATACCTGTTCCATCCCCCGGAACACTCCCTGAGCGAAGACGCATATAGGCGGTTGGAGGCCATCGGTGAGTTCTCCAGCCTCGGCTCCGGGTTCGATCTCGCCATGCGCGACCTGGAGATTCGCGGCGCCGGTTCCATCTTGTCCGAGATACAAGCAGGCCACATCGCAGCAGTCGGCTTCGATATGTACGTCGAGCTGGTGGCGGACGCCGTCGGCGAGTTGCGTGGCGAACCGAGCCAGCGTGAAGAGCCGCCGGATATCCGCATCGACTTGCCAGTCGACGCCCACCTGCCGGATGAATATGTCCCGCCCGGCACGCAGCGCATCGAGGCCTACCGCCGCCTCGCCGAAGCGATGACTGAGGAGGCCATTGACGATGTGGTTGCGGAGTGGCGCGACCGTTTCGGTGAGCTTCATGAAGCAGCTCTCGCACTAGTTGGGGTGGCACGGCTCCGTGTCGAGGCGTTGCGGATCGGACTCAGGGAGATGGTTGCCGTGCGCAACGAGATCCGCCTCAGTCCAGTGACGCTTGCCAGCCAGTTCGAGGAGGTCCGCTTACAGCGTCTCTCGCCGCGAGCGGTGCTGCGAGGCGATGTTTTGTTCATCCCGAAGCCGGCGGAGGACCTCATGGACTCGCTGTTCTCATTCCTTCATAGAATGTGGCCTCCCCCTTCGGAAAGCGATTCATGAAGCTGCGTCTCACACTCATGCTCGGCGCGCTCGCCCTCCTCGCCGCTGCCTGCGGTGACAGCGGGCAGGCTGTGGCCACCGTCAATGGTCAGGCGATAACGGCCGAGTACATGGCGGCCCTTACCGGGGAGCGTGGACAGACGCTGAACGTCAATACAGAAGAGTTTCGGCAGAGCCTCTCGGTCGAGATCGTGTGGGCGGCCGTCATCCCTGCCGCCGAGGACGAATTCGGCATTGAGGTGTCCGCCGACGACATCGCATCGCGAATCGCCCAACCGCCGGCCCGCTACCAGGTCCTATTCGCCCAGATGACCGCCGAAGGCGCCAGCCAGACCGTCATCGAAACCGAGGCTGAGCGGACGATTTGGCGCGACAAGGTCGTTGCAGAGCTGATCCGTCGCGACTCCGGGTATATCGAGTCGACCATCACCGATGCCCCGCACGAGTTGACTGCGGGTTGCGTCCGCCACATCCTCGTCGACAATCAGCTGGAGGCCCAGGCTGCCCTCGACCGACTCGAAGCCGG